>VXZF01000553.1 GCA_009845645.1 Gemmatimonadota bacterium
CGTCTCCACCGTGCTCGGTGGGCTTATCTATTTGTTTTTTTCTAACCGCTAGCCATGAAATACCTTGCCTTCCCGCTCGCCCTGTGCGTCGCCGCCTGCGCCAGCACGCCGCCAGAGAAACTCCAAGGCGCGGATTACTACTTTGAAGAAGGCCAAAAGGCCATGGAAAAAAACCGCTGCCTAGAGGCCTCCGAGCACTTTAAACGCCTAGTCAGCAACTTTCCCGGCTCGCGCCGGGTGGCCGAGGCGCAGTTTTTCCTCGCCGAAGCGCACTTTTGCAATCGCGATTGGGTCAACGCCGCCTTTGAGTATCAGCGCATCGTCGATATTTACCCGTCTAGCGAGTGGGCGGTTGAGGCGCAGTTCAAGGTAGGTGAGTCGCACTTCAAGCAATTGCGCCGCCCAGAGCTGGACCAGAAAGAGACCTTTGAGGCGCTGACGGCTTTCCGCAACTTTATTGAGGACCAGCCCGACTCGCCCTTGGCGGAACAGGCGCGCCAGCGCATCGCCGAGTGCCGGGGCCGCCTAGCGCAAAAGCAGTACCTAAGTGGCCGCTTGTACCACAAACAGGGCCATCTCGATGCAGCCAAGATGACCTATGAGGAAGTTTTGCGCGAGTACCCGGATGTCGGCGAGTGGTATTACACCACGCTTTTCCGCATGGGCGAAATCGCCCACGAGCAAGGCGATGTGGATCTAGCGGTGCGCTATTGGAAGGAAGTACTGCAGGACAGCGGCGATCCGGAACTGGTGGAGGGCGTGCAGAAACACCTGTCCGGGCTGAGCCAATCGCCGGGCTAAAGATGCGGCGCATCGGCGTCATCGGCGGCAGTTTTGACCCCATCCACCACGGCCACCTGCTCTTGGCCCGCTTCGCCTTAGAGCAAATCCCCCTCGACGAAGTGCTCTTCATTCCGGCGGCCGATCCGCCGCTCAAGCAGGGTGCGTACGCGCCGGCTGAAGAGCGCTGGGCTATGGTCGAACTGGCCGTGGCTGGCTGCGCCGGCTTTGCGGCCTCGCGCTTGGAGCTAGACCGCCCGGGCAAGTCCTATACCGTTGAAACCCTGCGTCTGCTGCACCAGCTCCATCCTCATGCCGCGCTGTTTTTTATCATCGGCGCGGACAATATCGGTCAGCTATACGAGTGGCATGATCTTGAAGGCATTTTTGCCCAGTGTACAGTGGTGGTGGGCGCGCGCCTAGGCGAGGTGGCAGGCGGCGATCCGAAGCTACTGGCGCGCCTGCGCTTCATAGATACTCCACTCATCGAGCTGTCCTCGACCGAGATTAGATCGCGCCGGGCCGCTGGCCTGTCGATCCGCTACATGGTGCCCGAAGCGGTCGAGGCCCACATACTTGCGAAAGGATTGTACGCCGCCTCGTGTTCATGACGCATTTAGAGTGCTCCCGTACGGGCACGCGCTACGACGCCGACGTGTTGCAGAACCTGTCGGAGGTCGGTGCGCCCCTTCTCGCCCGCTACGATCTCGACCGGGCTGGCCGCGCGCTGACCCGCGCCGCGCTCAGCACCCGCCCGCCGACGATGTGGCGCTACCGGGAAGTCATGCCCATCCGCACGCCCGAGGAGATCGTCTCCCTCGGCGAGGGTTTCACCCCGCTGCTCCGTCCGGAGCGTTTGGGTTGCTGGGCGGGCTTTTCCCAGCTCTACATCAAAGACGAATCGCCCAATCCCACCGGCTCCTTTAAGGCCCGAGGGCTCTCGGCTGCCGTCACCTGTGCCCGCGCGCGGGGCGCGAAAAAGCTGGCCATCCCCACGGCGGGCAATGCCGGTGGCGCGATGGCAGCTTACGCAGCCGCCTGTGGCCTGCCGGCGATTGTCTTTATGCCTCGCGATACGCCTCAAGCCTTTGTCGCCGAGTGTCGGTCCTGCGGCGCGGAGGTCGAACTGGTTGACGGGCTAATCAGCGATTGCGGTCGCATCGTCGGAGAGCGCAAGGAAGCCGAGGGGTGGTTTGAGGTATCGACTCTGAAGGAGCCGTACCGCATCGAGGGCAAGAAGACCTTGGGTTACGAGTTGGCCGAGCAGATGGATTGGTCTCTACCCGACGTGGTGATCTATCCCACGGGTGGGGGCACGGGGCTGATCGGGATGTGGAAGGCATTTGCCGAGATGGAGCAACTCGGCTGGATTGGCGAGCACCGGCCGCGGATGATCTCGGTGCAGGCCGAGGGCTGTGCGCCGATTGTCCGGGCCTTTGCTCGCGGCGATGAATCCGCCCAAGCGTGGGAAGATGCTCACACCGTGGCTTCGGGCTTGCGCGTCCCCAGCGCGGTTGGCGACTTTCTGATGTTGCAGGTGTTGCGGGAAAGCGGCGGTACAGCTATTGCCGTTAGCGACGAGGAGTTGATCGCGCATTCGCACAGCATGGCGGCGCACGCGGGCATTTTCCCCGCACCCGAAGGCGGGGCAACGCTAGCGGCTCTAATCAAGCTCAAGGAGCAAGGAATCGTGGCCTCAGACGAGCGCGTGGTGCTCTTCAATACGGGGTCGGGCTATAAGTATTTGGAGGCTCTGTCCGAGGGGCTCGCGCCTTGACGAGCGTGAGAGCGGCGTCTATTTTATAAGACTGCTTTGCACCCATAGCTCAATTGGATAGAGCACCTGACTACGGATCAGAAGGTTCGGGGTTCGAGTCCCTGTGGGTGCGCCATTAAAAACAACGGGTTGCGTCAAAAGACGTAGCCCGTTTCGCTTTGGTGGGGAAGAGGCTTTTATGGCCCTAATTGACATTGGCACCACCCGCCAACTCTTCATTGACGACTATCTGATCGAAAGCCTCCTGCACGCCCGACGGGTGCTGAATCCGGCGCGAAAGTCGTCCCACAACCCCATCTTGCCCGTCGATCGGCCTTGGGAGGGCACGTACAATCAGGTGAACTACGTCTATTATGACGAAGCCCAACACCACTTCAAGATGTGGTATACCACGTGCCGCTACGTCACCCGCTTTATCACCGATCCGGCCTCCAAAAGTTACAACCGCGTCAAGCCTCTGCTAGCCGAGGGTAGTATGCGCCCGTGTCTGGCCACGTCGCAAGACGGCATCCATTGGGAGAAGCCCGCGCTCGGCTTGGTGGAGTTTGCCGGGTCGCGCGCCAACAACCTCCTCCCATCTGCGGACGCGGTCAAATACATCTTCCGCGACCCGCACGACCAAGACCCGGCCCGGCGTTTCAAGGGGCTGGTGCGCCACGGCGACAGCGATCCCGCCCGCGTGCGCCAAGTCGAAGAAGCATCGGATATTTACTACACGAAAGCGCCCCACTGGATCGACGATCTCAAAAGGCGAGGGGTCGCGAGCACTACTATATGGGACCTCTACTATTCGCCCGACGGCATCACTTGGACGCCCTGCTCGCACAACCCCGTCATCGCCAGCCCACCGCGAGCGCCGCTGCTGGCCGGGCCGACCCGCTTTATGTGGGATCCCATCCGCGCAACGTATGCGGCCTACACCGAGCCAAGCCAGCACTCGCGCAGTACCGATATGGAGCGCCACGGCCGCACCGTCGGTCGCGCCGAGAGTGCCGACATGATTCACTGGGACTTGCCCGAGACCATCATCGTCCCCGATGACCACGACCCGCCCGACGCACAGTTTTACTTCGCTACCTTTAGCGCATACCAAGGCAACTACCTCGGCCTGATCGACGTGTATCGGCTGAATTCCGGCGAGATCTACCCGACTCTAGTCTTCAGCCGCGACGGCATCCACTACCAGCGCGATTTCCGCGCACCTATTATCGAACTAGGGGCCGCAGACGCTTTTGACGCCAAGGAAATCTACCCGCTCTCTCCGATCGTCCACGGGGACCAGGTGTTGCTGTATTATTATGGCTGTAGTTCTGGGCACGACATGGGGCCGATCTACGACGAGCCGCAAGGGGGAGAGGAGATGCGCGCTGCAATTGGCCTAGCCACCCTGCCCATTGACCGCTTCGTCTCCATTGACGGGGGCAAACAGCCTGCGGGCGAGCTGACCACCCGCAGCTTTACCTTTGCCGGCAAGCAGCTACATCTCAATGTATCCGGCCGGGTTCACGAAATGGCGGTGAAGGTGCAGGTTCTCGGCCCGACCAGCCACATCATCCTCGGCCATACCTATGAGGACGCGGATCCAATTACCACAGATGGGCTAGATCACATTGCGACTTGGAACGGCAGCGCAGACCTGAGTCATCTGGAGGGCAAGGCGATCAAACTGCGCATCTTGCTCGAAAAGGCGCGGCTCTATTCCTTTTGGTTCAACTAGTGGGCTGAGCCGCGTTGCCCGGCGCTCAGGATCCACAGAAAAGGAGCTATATATGGCGAATATACCTGTCGGATTAATTGGCTGCGGAGGCCGCGGTCGCGGCCACGTGCGCGCCCTGCATGAGTTGGAGGACGTCGAGTTGGTCGCCGTCTGCGATCCCGTTGCGGCAAGCCGCGAACAGGTGGGCGACGAGTGGGGCGTCGAGCACCGCTACGCGGATGTAGAGGCCATGTTAGACGCCGAGGAATTGACTGCCGCGATCGTTGCTACTCCGGCTCATCTCAACGCCGAGGCGGCTCTGCCGTGCTTGGAGCGCGGTATCGACACCCTGCTGGAGAAGCCGCCGGGTATGAGCTTGGGCCAGACCCGCGCTCTCAAAGAGGCCGCTGAGGCCAGCGGTGCTCGCGGCATGGTCGGCTGGAATCGCCGCTTTGATCCGCTGGTTCTGCAAGTGCGCAAGGAGATTGAGGCTCGCGGCCCGATCTACCAGCTAGTCGGCGAGTTCCACAAGAGCATGAGCGGTTTTATTGCTGGTGGCCGCTTTCCCGAAATCGTCATGGACAACATGCTGCTCGAAAGCCCGATCCACGCGATTGACTTGGTGCGCCACTTGGGTGGAGCGCCGGTCGCCGAAGTAAATAGCTTCGTCCGGCGCGCATCTGCCTACAAGGACGTCCACGCCGCCTTAGTCGTCTTTGAAAACGACTGCGTCGCCCAGATTTGCGCCAACTACACCACCGACGCCCGCCTAGAGCGCTACGAAATTCACGGCCGCGACATCTCGGCCTATTTAGAGGGGATTTCCACCTGCGAGTTGGTCTGCGACGGGGAGCGCAAGCACTTGCAAAAGGAGGGTGTGGACAGCACCCTAGCCCAAGCGGCTCACTTTTTTGACTGCATCAGAGCCGACCGTCCCATCGGCCCGCCGGCTGCTGACTTGGACGAGGCCATCGCGACGATGGAGCTTGCGACGGCTATTTTGGCGGGCCTGCGAGACGACTCTTAATCGCCCCCCAAGACACCTCCGCCACAGCCGTGGCCAACCGCACGGCCTCAACGGTGAAGCTACAGGCGATATCGTAGAAGAGCTGGTTGCCCTCGACGCGCACATTGGTCCACACTGCTGGCAACCCGACGACCCCGGCTTCATCGGCGATGGTCGGCCAGTGGACTACGCCCGACCCCGCTCGCGACCACACCCCGCTGTGACCGACGCCGCCCAATTCTAGCTCGTAGGTTCCATCGGCCCGGAAGACCACGTGTCCGGCCAGCGTCCCGTCGGCAAAATTGACGATGCCCCACCGACCCAACAGCTCGTCGCCTAGCTCCTGCGCTCGCGCCAAGGCGATTGCGGGTTCGGCTCCCCAATACAGGGTATCGTCCTCTAGCTGGAAGGGCACCGTCTCGCTTTGTTCAGCCAGCACCCCGCTGACGTTGGCGGTATAGCGCAGGGTGACAACGCCGTCAGCGGCTTCGTACTGGCCTTGATCTTCTGTTACCGGCCGTTCGGAATCGTCTCGGAGCGCGACGCGGCGGAAGCGCCCATTGCTATTGAACTCGATATAGAAATGCTCTACAAAGGAGCCAAACTCGCTCTGGCAGCTCTCCCAGGAACCTACCAGATTCGCTTGCGCCCCAGCACTGCCGAATAGCAGGGCAGCCGATAAGATGCTTGCGCGTACCATAATCATCAGATAATCTCCACGCCCCAAAAGCCCAACATGGGCAAGAATCGCTCCATATCCGCTGGCATGGTCGCCGGATCCTTGCCGTAGCCGCCGTGGACTTTAGCCGCCCCTTGCAAGGGCCGTTCCAAGACCAGTTCGACGCGGTGGTCCTGGGGATAGACTACCGCTGCGACTGGGACCTCGCCAGCTTCATCCTCGACCCGGAAGCTATTGGCCTCTAGGTCGATGCTGTCCATCCGGCTCTCGACGGCAGCAAACTCCAATTCGACGCGGTCTCCCCGCTGCCGGGCCGCCGCTAAATCCGGTGCCTGCCAAGCTACCGCCTGGCCATAGACCAGCCCCAAAGCCGCCTGCGCCAACCGCTCGCCCAAGAGCATATTACCGGCGGGACTGGTGTGGATCAGATCGGCAAGCGGCAAGTCGAGTGCGGGCACCACGCCTACCCTCGGCACTTGCCGCGCCACCTGCCGCTGGGCCTCGCGCACTTGGCTCCAGCGCCGGTCGGCATCCGGGTCGGCGGGTTGGTACACGCGGTTTAACTGCACGGTGAGCACCGGCAACTCTGCGTCGGCAAGGGCCTCCCGCCAAGCGGCGACTGCTTGCTGGAACCGCTCCGCATAACTAGTCGCGTCCGCGTCGGTCCCGGCATCGCTTTCCCCTTGGTACCACACAACCCCCCGCACCGTTCCCCCGACCTTATCCACGCATTGCACCATATTGTCGAACAAATCCGCCGCCCCAGGCTCGCCGGGATTCCAGCGAGTGAGTGGAGAGCCTCCCAATGCCGTCTGCACCAAACCCACCGGGTGCGCGAGCACCCTTTTGAGTGTGCGGCCAAATTGCAGGTAGGGCGAGTGCCCTGGGTTGGCGGCCTCGCGGTTCACTGAGTGTTGGGTATCCGTCGATTCGTTCATCGGAT
>VXZF01000342.1:0-4599 GCA_009845645.1 Gemmatimonadota bacterium
AGGGCCAGTTCAAATACAATTACATCCACGGCCACCAGCCGCAGCTTTTTGACTTGGAGAGCGATCCCGGCGAGTGGAACAATCTCGCTGGCGCAGCCGGGCACGCCGAGACTGAAACGCGCCTACGCGAGTTGATTTTAGACCGCTTTGATCCCGATAAAATGGCCGCCGACAACCTCGACAGCCTCTATCGCCGTCGCCTAATCCGGGACGTGATGTACAAGCACGACGCCTCGTGGAACCACGCTACGACCTTCGATCCTAGACGAGGGGCGCTCGATCAGTATCGCCGTTAGGCGAGCACGTGCGTCTTGGGCAGACGACGCGGACAAGCCGTAGTTGACCTCTATATTGGATAGTATGACCAGAACAAGCTAGGAGAAACCTATTGGCCTTTGAGTCGATTGATGCACTTCAAAAAACTCTGGCGAACAAGGTCTTTAAGTACGCCAAGGACAGCAAAAAGAAAGCCGCAGGCCGTGCTTTGGGAACGCTCGTCGAGATCATTACATTTTATACTCTCCACATGTGGAATCTCCGCGACCATGTCGTCATTGAGCGCTCAGTGCCTGAGTTCGCCAACCCTGACATATTGCACAACGTCGAGTTTTCGCTTCACCCCATCCGAGCTCGGCACGAAGTCGAAATTGCCCCGCTATCCCTTCCTCTAACGGCCGCAAAGATCAAGCACCAGTTGCCCTTTCTACAAGAAACGACCGTCAAATCGACTCAATCGAATCAGGTACTCAGCAAAGACTCTGTGAAACGCAACGCAACCATTCTTGTAGAGAGTGAAACTGGTCCAGTTATTGCTAATGTTGATACATTGAGTGATTCTAATTGCAGGCTCATCGTATGCGAACTCTCCACTGATCCGTTCGCGATCTTTGAATGCAAGCGCGTGGGCGTGGAGGAAGGAATGAAGAAAGGACCTCAGACTATTGAAAAGGCAAAACAGGGCGCTTATGTTGCACGGTCCGTGTCTTCCCTGCAAAAAGTGCGACTTCGGAATGGGCAATTTCAAGGTGTCATAGAACAACCCGACGGTAGCTTTCGAACTGGCCTCTACGACAAAGTACTCAGGGCAGTCATCGACTCGTCATCGGTTGTCGAATTCGCTGGATTCATACTTACCGTTGGTGTCGTCAGCAACCATGGTAACTGGTTTACCTCTGACAACCACAACAAGGAGCTTCGCGTGCTGGCTCAGTCATACGACTGGCTCTTATTTCTCACCGACGCGGGGTTATCTCAGTTTATTGACAGGCTACTGCTCAACCCTACAACAGAACTGGAACCTGCTCGTGAGGCGTTCTTGGCAAGCTATCCCCGTAGCTCTGGAACAAATAGATTCACCAAGGTGCGCATGGCTGTTGACGCAGACGAAGCGCTCCGAAGCTACTTCACGGCGCACGAGGCCGAGGTCGAAACGTGGTTTAACGTCATCTCTCCCCATGATGGTACGATTGGTAACCTACAGGTTGATCTGCGGAAACTTGCCGCAAAAGGCCGGTAGGAGGAAGACTAGGCATGACTGCAGGACGTAACAATGCCGAGGTGCTAAGTCAACATTGGTGTACTCCGCCAAAGTACGTTAACGCGATACGAGAGTTCTTCGCCGAATCAGTCGCGCTGGATCCATGCTCCAATTGCCATTCTATCGTGGGGGCAACTGTAGAATACTCTCTGCCTGAGGTTGACGGATTGTCAGCATCGTGGAATTATCCCACCATCTTCGTCAATCCTCCATACGGCAGGGACCGCAAGAGAGGCACCACGATTCGAGATTGGCTCCGAAAATGCACTGAGGCTCACGTACAACATGGTGTTGAAGTGCTCGCTCTTGTGCCTGTTGCTACGAATACTCGCCATTGGAAACAATACGTATTCGGTGCTGCTACTGCGGTCGCATTTCTCTACGACACCCGGCTGCGCTTTCTCGTAAACGGGAAGGACGGCGGCAAAGGTGCTCCAATGTCCTGCGCGATGGTCTATTGGGGCCCGCAGTACGAGCGCTTTGAAAAGATATTCGTCCGCTTTGGGGCGGTCGTTGACGTTCGGCATCTACATGGAAAGCTCGTTGGCACAGGCGAGCACTTGGATCTATTCGAAAGAGTGGAGAACTAACGCTATCCTCCTAATCCCTGTAGCTGCGTTGGCTCTTCGAGGGGCACCACGGGATTTTCCAAAACCCCGATCCCGCCGGAAAAGGTCAACTGCATCACGTCTCCATCCAAAAGCCCCGTCGCCAAGTCCGCCTCGGCAAAGACGATGGGAGTCCCCCAATAAAACGCCATCAGGGTGCGCGGCGCTAGGGGCAGCCGACTGAAAAGGTGGCGCTCTAAGTGCAGGAGCCGCCCGGGCATGTTCAGGTTGTTCTGGCCGGTCGGGCCTTTCTTGTAGGCGATGGATTGTCCATCGCGCAAGATGCGGCACGAGACCTCGACCTCGGTGTCGTCGTACTCGTCGGCTGTAATCAACACCGGCCCTAGGGAAGCGCATCCGCCAGCCCAGTTTTTGGCTTGGGGCAAGTTGAGGGGATTGGCGGCTTCGATGCCGTTGTCGGTGGCGTCGTTGCCGCCGGTGCAGCCCAGCCTCTCTAAGCGGCCTTGGCGCGTCAGGCCATAGACTGACACTAGCTCGGTTTCGGGTACTAAGCGCTGGGTGTCGCCGGGTCGGGTGATGGGCTGGCCGTGTCCGACGACGGCATCCGGCTCGCCCTTGGCGAACAGCTCGGGCCGCCCGCCGCCGGACACTTCGCGGTATTTTTGGTCGTACACGTTGATGGCCTCGCCAGTGGCCTGCTGTGCTTCGATCTCGCGCAACTTGGCGCTGACTTCGTGGGTGACGCCAGCTAGCCACACGCGCAGGGCGTGGGGATGGCCGGGTGGACCGCTGACTGGCTTGGTGAGGTACGGGTCGTGGTTGCTGCGGTTGGCCAACAGCGCGTCTAGCGGCAAGCGGCGCGCAGCTTGTTTTTGCAGATTTTGAGCGGCTGCTACTAACCCGATCTCGTCGCCGCCGCCGTCGTAGTAGAGTTGATGTACGGTGCGCGGCCCCTGGTCTGCGCCCGTCAGGTCTAAGACCTCGTCATCGGCGACGAGGCCCAAGCGCATGCCGTCGCCCGGCTCGATGAATTGCACTAGTTTCACGCGTATTGCTCCCTGGTGATCGTTTAAGAGATGAAGAGTGGCGCATCGGACTTAGGCGCGATGCCGGCCCGCTCGGCCCGCTCGATCAGGTCGAATATAGCGGCTTCGCCGTCCGCTCCGTAGTCGAGCGTGTGTGGATTGACGTACAGGTCGATGTGTGCCTGCATGACGCTTTCGTCCATTTCTTGGGCGTGTTGGCGGATGTAGCCCCGCACCGCGTCTGGGTGGGCATAGGCGTACTCTACGCTCTGCACGAGCGCGCGGTCGAGCTGGCCGATGAGCTCGGGTCCGAGGCTGCGCCGCGCGAGGATGCCGCCGAGGGGGATCGGGTGCCCGGTGCTTTCCTCCCACCACTGGCCTAGGTCGATGATCGCCTCTAGCCCGTGTTGGGCATAGGTGAAGCGGCTCTCGTGGATGATGACGCCGGCATCGACTACGCCTTGCGCGGTCGCGCTTACGATCTGGTCGAAAGGCATGACCGCTAATTGCTCAATGCTGGGGTCAAAAAGCCTCAGCAGCAGGGCCGCGGTGGTCAGCCGCCCGGGAATGGCGATCCGCTTGTGTTTGAGGTCTTCCAGCGCCAGTTCCTCCCGCGCTACCAATAGCGGCCCGCATCCCCTCCCCAAGGCACCACCCGAATGCAGGAGGCAGTACTCCTCCCGCAAGTGCGCCAGCGCGTGGAAAGATATTTTGGTCGCGTCGAGTTGCCCTCGCAGCGCCATCTCATTGAGCGTCTCGATGTCCGCTAGCACTTCCTCGCATTCGGGCGCGTCGGCGATATGACCGTGGACCAAGCCACAAAAGACAAACGTATCGTTGGGACAGGGCGAATAGCCCAAGGTCACGCGCATAGCCCCTCCTCCAGAAGCTCCTGAGCCGCGGCCTGTGCCCTAGCAGCGGCTCCTGGCAAATCCCATTGCTCCAGCGCGCGTTGTTCGACGATGTTGCTCATGGCGCGCAGTTCGGCAAAAGGCACTTCGTACAGGGCGCATACGTGCGCGGCCGCCGCGCCCTCCATGTTTTCGCACAAGGCCCCAAAGCGCCGTCCTCTCTCCACCCCCAATTCGTCGGTGCCTGAGCATTCCTGCACGGTGACGAAGGGGCCGATGTGGGCTTCGGGCAAAGCCGCGGCCACCCGCTGAACCCACTGCTCGTCGATGGGAAAGCAATTGTAGTAAGAGCGCCCCTTCTCCAGCACTGGAATGCCAATCACCTCTCCGCCCTGCCAGCCGTCCGGCGTCCGCACCCCCAGATCTCCGTAGTTTTCCTCGCTAGCCAAGGCTAAGTCCCCGACGCTTGCCCCACTCTCTGGATACGCCCCACCCACGCCGATCTGTACGACCCGCAGCGGCCGTTGCGCCTGCAAGTAGCAGGTGAGCGCGTGCGCTGTGTTCACTGCGCCGATTCCGGTCGCCACCAAAGTCACCGGCTGTGTGCCAATTTTCCC
>VXZF01000342.1:4699-6870 GCA_009845645.1 Gemmatimonadota bacterium
CGAATAATATACGGTTGACTGCACCGAGGGCCAGCCGTACAATCCGGCCAGTCACCCTTCCCTGGATAGCCTTATGCACATTTGCCACATCCGCGTTTACTCGGTCGCCGTCCCCCGCGTGTACCACACTCGCGTAGCCCCCACGGGCGGCCACAGCAAGAATGCCTCGCGCTACTACATCCTAGAACTCGAGACCAATACTGGCCTGCGCGGCCTCGGCGAAATCTCGGATCTAGAGGATGCGTGGCAAGCGCCGTCGCCAGAGACCTTGTGCGAGACCCTGACGCCCCTGCTGGCCGGTGCCGACCCGTGTAAACGCCTCGTCGCTTGGGAGCGCGTCGCCGAGGCGTTGCCCGCTAGCTACCACCCGGAATTTCGTCGGCTCGTCTGCGCCGCCGTGGAAATGGCCCTGATTGATCTCGCGGGCAAGTACTACAACGCCCCGGCTCACGCGCTTTTAGGCGGCCAGTACCGGGACGCGCTACCCATTTCTTGGGTCGCGTACATCCGCAGTGCGGACGAGCTAGCAGAGGAAATTCAGGAAAAGGTTGATGCAGGCTTTACGGCCTTCAAGCTCAAGGTAGGGGCCGATTTTGACCTCGACTGTGAGCGCGTCCGCGTCTGCCGCCAGATTGTCGGCCCGGATGCGTACCTCAAGGCCGATGCTTCGGGCGCGTGGGAAGAAGAAGAGGCCATCGAGCGGATCCGCGAGCTGGCTGCGCTAGGCGTGGATGCGGTTGAGACGCCGATCCAATGCGTCGCCCGCAAAGTGGCCAAGGACCATCCCGAACGGGTCAATGCCGACCCAGACGCCGCAGCCTTGGCTTTGGCGCGGGTGCGCGCGGCCGTGCCCGTGGCCCTCATCGAACACGTCGCCGACTTTGACGACTCGTTTGCCCTCGCCCTTTTGCACCACCGGGCCGTGGACGCCTTCAATGTCGCGCCCGTCCAGGCCGGCAGCCTGCACCGCGCCCAGCGGTTGAGCCAACTCGCTGCGGCTGCTGGCGTACCCGTCTTGCTCGGCAGCACGGTCGAGCTCGGCATTGGCACGGCCGCGGCCGTGCATTTTGGCGTGGCTACTAAAGCCGTTTGCGCACCCTCGGATTTAGTCGGCCCGGGCCTGTTGGCGAGCGATGTCGTCGCGCCGCGCTTGACCTATCAGCAGGGCTGCCTGCACGCTCCGTCCGGGCCGGGGTTGGGCGTCGAGTTGATCCCCGAGTTGATGGAACAGAAAGGAACTTCATGAGCCAACGCCTCTCCTATGCCAGCACGGGCGTCGATATAGATCAGACCGATGCGGCCAAGCGCGCCATGGCCGCGAGCATGGAAACCGCAGACCCGCGCGTGCTCAACCGGATTGGTGCCTTCGCCACCCTGCTCGACGCCCGCTTCCCCGGCTACGCATACCCAGTGCTGGTCCACAAGAGCGAGGAGCCTGGGTCCAAGCAGAAGCTGGCCTTTGCCCACGGCCGCCATCGCGGGGTGTGCTACGACATGGTCAATCACCTCATCGACGACATCATCGTCATGGGTGCCGAGCCGATTTCGATCCAGGACGTCATCGTATGTGGCACGATGGATGGAGCCATTGTCAACGACCTTGTCGAAGCCTTGGCCGACGCCTGTCGCCAACAGGGCTGCACCTTGACCGGCGGCGAGACTTCGGTGCAGCCCGGCGTGGTCCCCGACGGTCTCTACGTGCTGACTGCCAGCGTCATCGGCGTGGTCGATAAAGACAATATTATCGATGGCCAGGCGATTGAGGCCGGCGATCAGGTCTTGGCGCTCGCTTCCAATGGCTTGCACACCAATGGCTACACGCTGGTCCGCGCCCTTTTAGAACGACAACCCGATCTGCTCACCGCAGACGTGGCCGGTGAATCCTTCCTCGAAGCGGTGCTCAAACCCCACACCTGCTACTTGCAGGCCGTGCGCGGCCTTTTCACCGAATCCGGCCTCCACGGCATGGCCCACATTACCGGCGGCGGCCTCCGCGACAATCTCAGCCGCATCTTGCCGCCGGGCCTCGACGCTCAACTCGACTTGGCGGCTCTACAGATTCCGCCGATTTTCCGCACCTTGCGCGCAGCAGGCGACTTAGAGGAAGCGGACATGATGCGCACGTTTAATATGGGGGTGGGCATGGCGCTGGTGGTCGCGCCCGAGGCCGT
>VXZF01000674.1 GCA_009845645.1 Gemmatimonadota bacterium
GCCACGCCAATCGACGTGAGCAAGGCGAGCAATACGACGATCATCTGCTCCGCAATGCCAAAATCTATGCCAGACGCGAACGCGTACACTTGGGCGATGAACACCACTACCACGCACTCGTACAGTGCCGTGCCGTCCATGTTCACCGTCGCCCCCAAGGGCAGGACAAAGCTGGTCACGCGGTTGGAGATACCAGCCTGTTCGGCACTGTTGATGGTCACCGGCAAGGTCGCCGAAGACGACGCAGTCGAAAACGCAGTTAATTGCGCGGGCGCGATCTTGGCGTAGTACTCGTATGGACTGATCCCAGCGACCAAGCGCAGCAACAGCGGCAACCACACGGCAAAATGCACTGCCAGCGCTAGCAATACGGTCAGGAAGAACAAACCCAACGCTTCAAGCGCGGCAAAGCCAGAGACGAGCAACGTCTTGCCCACTAGCGCAAACGCACCGATGGGTGCAAACCGCATGATCCACATCGTAATCAGGATCATGAGGTCGTGCAGGCCGACCCAAAACTGCTGTAAGATATCGCCCGCTGGCCCGTTCAGCCGCGACATGAAATACCCGAACACGACCCCGACAAATACCAGCGCCAGCAGTTGAACCTCTAGCGCCGCCGCGAAGATGTTGGACGGTATCGCGCGCTTGAGGACCTCAACCAGATCGCGCATGCCGCGCCCCTCTACCTTGTCCATGACTTGCGACGGATCTGGCAGCGCCGTACCCAGCGCCCGCGCCGACTCAGTCTCGCCGGGCGCTATGAGATTCACGCAAACGAGGCCAGTGCAAACCGACAGCAATCCAGTCGCCACGTAAAAGGCCACCGTCTTCCCGCCGATGCGTCCAAAGGCGTTCTGGCTCGCCATGTTGCGAACGCCAACAATGATCGAAGACAGAATCAGCGGCACCACGATCATCTTCAGCGCGTTGAGGAACAAGCTGCCAAAGAAATCGAGAATTTCCATCAGCGACGCGCCAAACAGCGTCGTATGCTCGTCGGCCAGCCACCCTACTAATGCGGCGAGAACGAGGGCAATGGCGATCTGCCAGTGCAATGGAATGCCGATAAACCTCGAAAGTGCGCTACGCTGGCTCATCATTCATTTCTCCTTTGTCAATGGTCGGCCCAATTCGTAATTTTTCTCTCCCACACCAAGGACGACACCATGATCTACGACGGACACGCCTATTGCTTCCCACCGCCAAGCCGCAACGGGGGCTTCGCCGACCCCGCTGAGTTTTGGCGACACCTACAGCTATTCATGGCCCATGCCCGGCAGCAGCCTTGTTGGCGGCGCGCCGATCGCGCCCCGGCCGACGCCACGGGCCTCTACAACCCAGATCGCCCCTGGCGCTTCGATGGCCTACGGGACGCCGCCTTCCGCACCGGAGACCACGGCCTCGTCGAGTGGACGGTGGACGGCGAGGACTACGTAAAGCAGGCCCTGCCGCCGTGGACGGTGGACTTCGCCTTCCCCGCCGACAGCCTAGTGGCGGAGATGAACTACGCCGGCATCGATCGGGCGCTCCTGCACCGCACCCCGTACATGGGCCTCAACGACGAGTATATCGCCGACTGCTGCCAGCGCCACCCAGGGCGGATCCAAGGCTTAGCCCACGTGCCCGAATGGTGGTTCCCCAGCCGGACGGACGACGCCGTCGCCAAGTTACAACGGGCGATCAGCGACCACGGCCTGTCGGGCCTGCAGTTCATGCCCTTTCACCGACCCCTCTACGACCTCTCCCCCGAGTGGACCGGGCCTGACTTCGATCCTTTGTGGGCAGCCGTGGCCGAGCTGGGGATCCCCATGTTCTTCACCCTCGGCGCAGTCAACTCGCCCGCCGCCTACCTCGACGAGCTACGCGCGCTGCGCACCTGGATGGACCGCTTCCCCGACGTCGATGTAGTCATGACCCACGGCTTCCCCTGGCGGATGTTCGCCGACGAAGACCGGCTCCACGTGCCCGACGAGGTGTACGAGGCCGTGCCCATCGGCCACCCGCGCTTCCACATCCAGATTCTCTTCGCCGTGTTCCTCCAGTCGCGCTGGGACTACCCCATGCCACAGATGCGGCCCGTCTTGGAGAAAATGGTCGAACGCATCGGTGCCGATCGCATCTTATGGGGAACGGACATCCCCATCGTGCTGCTGCACTGGACCTATCGCCAGAGCCTCGACTACGTGCGGCACTACTGTCCGTTCATAGGCGAATCCGAAATGGCGGCGATCCTCGGCGGCAACATGGAACGGCTCTTGGGGTCGGGACGGTAGCCTAGCATATCACTCCAACACCGACCCCTCCTCTTCCACCCGCCCGTACATGCGCGCGAATTCCTCAGACCCATCGTCGTGCCACACCTCAAAGGACAAGCCCCGGATGGTTCCCTCGGCAAAGCCGGTCAACGCATCTATCGGCGGGATGCTAGCCGTGTAGAGCACGTGCCCGTCCGGCAGGCGCAGCTTGCCCAAGTGCCGGGGAATCTCCGCGGGGCCGCGCTGCGCCAAGCGCGCAATGACCGCTTCGTCCACCTCCACTCCGAGACCCGGTCCCTCGGGCACGGGCGAACAGCCTTCGACGATCTCAATGCGCTGCCGAGCCGCGTCCTCCTCGTACTGGTCGTCGAGATTGATCGAGTGGGCGGCCGTCGGCAACACAGCCGCCAAGTGCAGCGCCAACGCCTTGGCCAAAGTGCCTCCGGTTAGCTGCACCACCACCTGCACATTGGCTTTGCCATAGGCCAAGCCGCGCACCAACGCATCGCCAAACCCGCCGCAGTACTCGGCCACGATGTACGCATCGGCCATCCCCTGCACAACTTCCTGCAACCCACCTAGCGGCGGCACGTGCATGACCAGTGGCACGCCGCATTGGGCGCGGAGCCGCCGCCAGCCTTCTACATCGCTCAACACCAAGGGATCCTCGATATAGCCCACTACGGGCGATTTTTCGAGCTGTTTGACGATGGGCAACACCGTGGCCAAGGTGCGGTTGGAGTTGAAGTCGTACTGCATCTTGAAGCCGGGTGGTGCCACATCCTCTACCGCGCGGTTCTGCTCAAACACGTCGTGGTGCTGACAAGTGTGCATCTTGAACAGCCGATAGCCTTGATCGGCGGCGCGGACGATTTCGCGGCTCAGCTCCTCGGGATCAGCGGGCCGAGTCCAAGCCGCCACGGGCACGCGATCGCGCACCTTGGGACCCATCAACTTATAGGCCGGCACTTCGAGGTACTGGCCCATCACGTCGTACAAAGCCCCGGCCAAGCCGAGGTGGACCTCGCTGCCCAAAAAGTCGAAGGGGCTGCGCCCAATGAGGCCCTCTACGCTCTGCGCAGACGGCGGCGTGCAGCGATACTCGCCCCAACCCACCAAGCCGTTGTCGGTTTGCACTTTGAAGAAGGTGCGCTGGTCAATGGAGCGGAAGCGCACGGCGTGCTCGGCATTGCGGGCGGCGAGCGGCACGTGCGCTGGAATGATGTCAACATCGGTGATTTTCACGGTAGTTCTCCTCGGCGCATACGCGGGATTGCGTTTGTAGCAAAAATTGACGATCCATCGCCGTCGGCCTTAACTTACCCCATCCCACCCCCATCGCCAAAGATGATCATTTTACCTATACTTTCTAACAGATCGTGGGATAGAACGAGTACAGTACCGACAACTGTGAAAGTGGAGGTGCGGCTTGACGACATACGTACTTACTGCAGAGATCGAGCAAGATGAAGATGGTCGGTGGAGCGCTTGGATTGACGTGCTGCCAGGATGTGCCGCTTGGGGTCACACCCGTGAAGAAGCCCTACTGGCACTGCAGGACGCCGCCGATGCGTACATCGAAGATATGGAAGAAACGGATGAACAGGTTCTAAAACGTGTCATCGAAGTGGTAGATTCTCCTCTCGTCGTCGTCACGCGATGACTCTGCGTCCTGACCTGTTTCGGCGACTCAGGACTGTCACTGCGCGCAGCTTGGTACGAGCACTGGAAAAGGATGGCTTTGCGTATAGGAGAAGGAAAGGATCTGGCAGAGTCTATCGTAGCGAAGATGGTCGCCGCGTTATACTTCACTACCATGCGTCGGGTGATACATTCCCAATCGGCACTCTACGGAGCATCCTAAAAGGAACTCGATGGACCGAAGACGACCTTCGCCGTTTACGGCTTATTTGAGTCGCCAAAGCCGATCTAACCCATGCCTTCTTACATATCTGCTTACGACACCGAAGCCGTGTACGCTTGGTGGGACGCGCCTGCCGGGCCGGGCTACCAAGGCCGGATTAGCTACGAGGGAGAGCGGCTGGCCGAGTGCATCGCCGGCGTCCGGGCCGTAGCCCAAGTGCATCTAGAGCGGCAAGCACCCGCCTCCTTTTTCATCGTCGCCGAGCTGTTGCAACGCGCCACCTCCGAGTTCCGCGCCATTCTCGACGAGCCTCTTTTCGACATCCAATGCCACTCGTTCACCCACAAAGACCTAATCAGTTTAGCCGATGACCAAGCCGCCTTACAGTACGAGTTAGTCGATTCCAAAAAACTGATCGAAGACACCTTTTCTCGTCCGGTGATCGGCTTGACCGCGCCCGGCGGCTACACTCGCGGCTTCATTGGCCAAGAGCGCATCCTGCAAGTGATGTGGGAGGCCGGCTACCGCTATATGCGCACCGTGGGGGCTGGACCGGACGGGACCATGCCCGCGCCGCTCAACCGACCCTTCTGGTACGCCCGCGAGGGCTTTCCTGGCCTCCTCGAAATGCCCTCGCACGCCTGGCACGACAACATCCTCACCGGGCAGCCGGGCAAGGTGCTGTGGCCGCCGCAATTTCCTTGGCCCTATCCGGCGCACATGCCCGAAGACGCCCAAGGCGTGTACGCAGCCTACGCCCCGGGCATCGACTACGTACAACAAGCAAACCTGCCCTACTACTTGCCCATCTTCCACCCTTGGTCCGTCTATCGCATCGACCGCCGCGCGCGGCAACTCGACCTCCTCTTGCACCACGCGCAAACGGAAAACCTCCCCCTCGTCTCCTGCACCCAACAATACGAATACTCCCTAGCGCATAAATCCCAAATCCCCGACGCCTCGCCAGACGACCTATAACCCCATGCCCACTCTCTCCCCCACCCACCTCGCTGCCATCGCCCACCGCCGTCGCCTCATAGTCAATTTCGACGTGACCTTTGCGATTAATGTGCAGCATCGCCGCAACCCGGATCGGTCCGACCTCGTGGAGCATCTGTTCGAGTTCTCCAACGCGCCCGGGTCGCAGATCGACAGCATTTGGTGGAACTGGGGCGAGGGGAATCAAGCGCCCTATCCGAGCGAGCACTTGCCGCTATACGACCATCCGCTCTATCAAAAGTGGGCGGACGAAGGAACGGACATCGTCGGCCAAGTTCTTGAAGCGACCCAGCGCCGTGGCCTAGAGTGCTTCTTTTCGCATCGCATGAACGGCTCGGACAACGACCTCGGCCCGTTTGCGCGCATCCCCGCGAAAGTCGCGCATCCCGACTGGCTCTTTCGCACGCCTTGGTGTACGCACGAGGACAACGGCTATTGGAATTTCGCCCTGCCCCAAGTACACGAATACGTCCTGCGCAATTTGCGCGAAGTGATCGAGCGCTGGTCTTTTGACGGGATGGAGTTGGACTTTGCCCGCGGAGTCGTCTTCCCCGCCGGCCAAGGCTGGTCCAACCGCGAGCGGCTGACTGAATTCATCGCCCAGTTGCGAGAATTATCATTGGCCGTGAGCGAGCGGCGCGGGCAACCCTTTCTCCTCGCCGCCCGCATCCCCGAGACGCTCGTGGGCTGTCGCTTCGATGGAATTGATGTCGAGCGCTGGGTCGGCGAGCAATTGATCGACTTGCTGGCCCTCGGCGTGCGCTCTTTTGAGGTGGATCTGGCGGACTTCCGGCGCGTGGTCGCGGGCACCCCAGTCAAGCTCTATCCGTCCATCGACGATCACCACGCTACAGACGGCTACCAAAATCCCGGCATCGAGGTGCTGCGCGGAGTAGCGGCCAATTGGTGGCATCAAGGCGCGGACGGCATTCACACCTTTAACTTCAACTACGCGACCGACGCCCCGTACGCCGGCCAAGATTGGCCCAGCCATCTCCGTGCCTACCAAGAGCTAGGCGCGGTCGCAACGCTCCGCACCAAGGACAAGCGCTTCGTCGTCCAGCGTCGCGGAGGCGGTCACGGCCCCACCGTGATACCCAACCCCGAGGATTGGGCCACCCCGAGGCACACCTACGCCAACACCAACATGCTGGCCCAACTGCCCGCAGCCGTGCCCAACGACGAACACACCGATCTCCTGCTGCAAATACACGTGGGACTCGACCGAGCCACCGAGCGCATTGTCACGGCAGAACTGCGCCTCTTGCTGTCCGACCCGGACGCAGCGGACTTGCCCGAGGCTCAACGCCTACCACCAGTGCAAGTGGCGACCATCGGTCATCCCGACGGGGAACTCGTCAATATCCCGGCGGCGCAAGGGGTGGAACGAACCGTGCAGATACGGCTGAACAATGCGTTGCTGGAGCAGCCGACCGTAGACGATGGCTGGTTGATTTGGCCGGTCAAGGAGATGCTCTTAGCGGCTGGCGCGAATCTGGTCGGCATCAGCACCCAGGGACGAGCAGTCAACGGGTCGCAACTCATCGTCGAAAAGCTGGAAATAGCCGTGGTGTGCGAGGCTGTGGACTAGGCCTTTTGCAAGGCACTCCAGCGGTCGTAGCAAAGCTGGGCTTTCGGCGCACATTATCGGCTAACTTCCAGCGCAGCTTGCCCACGCAAACGACGATACCGTTGTTAGCAGGTCATGGATCGCATTCTACTGGTAGGTTGCGGCGGCTTCATT
>VXZF01000552.1 GCA_009845645.1 Gemmatimonadota bacterium
CTGGGCGGCCACAATTCGATCTATACCGCGGTCTTCGATCCGCGCATCGCCGTTGTTGTCTCCAGTTGCGGCCTCGATTCCTATCAAGATTACATGGACGGCGATATTACGGGCTGGACCAGTGATCGCTACATGCCGCGCTTAAAGGACTACGCTCTAGCGGACCTTCCTTTCGACTTCCACGATATGATCGCCGCGTTAGCGCCGCGTCCTTGCTTCATCTCTGCGCCTTTGGGCGACTCCAATTTCCGCTGGCGCAGCGTCGATTCGGTGGTCGAAACCGCGCGGGCAGTGTACGATCTATACGGTGCTCGCGAGGCCCTGCAAGTGGTTCATCCCGATTGCGGCCACGACTTTCCCGACGACATCCGCCAGCGGGCTTACCAGATTATCTCCGAGGTCTTGACTAGCGACGACTGACGGTCGTTTCGGATTGCAACCATAGACTTGGTTTGCTATTGAACGAAGATGCGGTAGTTTTTGTACGATGTTTGCCGCGTCAGGATATTTATCGATACTTCCCATAGCTAACAATGCGATCTCTACCTAAAAAATGCTCAAGTTCTTTCTACTTCTACCGCTCCTATCCGTCCCCCTCTACGCCAACCCTCGCTTCTACGACGCCACCCAAGGAGCGGGTATCGACTTCGTCCACTTCAACGGTGCGAATGGCCAGAAGTTCGTCATTGAAACAGTCGGTCCTGGCGGCGGTTTTTTCGATTACGACGGCGACGGTCGCCTCGACATTTACCTAATCAACGGGGCCGCCGTGCCTGGGACCGACTACGACCCCGCGCCGCAAAACGCGCTCTACCACAATCGCGGCGACGGTACCTTTGCCGATGTAACGGCGCACGCTGGCGTCGGCGATACGGGTTACGGCATGGGCTGCGCGGTCGGCGATATCGAAAACGACGGTGATCTCGATTTATACGTGACCAACTTCGGCGCGAATGTGCTGTATCGGAACGAGGGGGATGGAACGTTTGCGGATGTGACGGTCGCGGCCCAAGTCGGCGACGAGGGCTGGGGGGCGAGTGCTGCGTTTGCCGACATCGATCGCGACGGCTTGGTCGATTTATACGTGGGCAACTACCACAACTTCTCCTACACCAATCACCGCGTCTGCGCCGAGGGCGGCAGCGGACTTCAACTCTATTGCGGCCCAGAGGCTTTTGACGGAGTTACCGACGTACTGTATCGGAATGAGGGGGATGGCACCTTTGCCGACATTACGACCGCAGCCGGACTGGGCAGTGCCGAGGGCAAGGAGCTAGGTGTGGTCTTCGGCGACGTGGATCTCGACGGCGATCCAGACCTCTACCTAGCGAACGACAAGACCTTAAACTTCTTGTATCTCAACGACGGTACCGGCCACTTTGCGGACGAAGCGCTGCTGGCTGGGGTTGCGTACAACGAGGACGGCGATGTCGAAGCGGGTATGGGCGTTGACATGGGCGACTACGACAACGACGGCGATCCCGACCTCTTTGTCACCAATTTTCAGTGGGAGACCAATACGCGGTACATAACCCTCGGCGACGGCACCTTTGTAGATGAGCCCTTTCTGGCTGGGTTGTGCAAGGGAAGCATTGCCTACTTATCGTGGGGCACGCGCTTTTTCGATGTCGATAACGACGGCGACCGCGATCTTTTTATTGCCAATGGCCACTTGGAAAGCGATGTCGAGCAATACGAGAACGCGACTTTCCCGCAGCGCAATCAGCTCTTTCTCAACGTTGGCGACGGCCGCTTTGAGGAATACGCAGAGGACGGCGGTGCCCTGTCGTTGAAACGGGTCAGTCGCGGCGCGGCCTTTGGCGACTACGACGACGATGGCGATATCGACGTGCTGGTGGCCAATGTCGCCGCCCGCCCGACCTTGATGCGCAACGACGGTGCGAGCGGCCACTGGGTGCGCCTGCGGCTAGAGGGCCGCGACAGCAACCGCGCTGGCATCGGCACCCGCGTCGAAGTCACAAGCGGCGGGCGGGTGCAGACCGACGAAGTGCGCTCGGGTGCCAGCTACCTCTCGCAGAGCGACGTGCAGTTGCACTTCGGGCTAGGAACGGCCACCGGCATTGAGCGCGTGGTAGTATATTGGCCGAGCGGTCGGGTTGAGGAATACGCAGATTTAGGCGTCAACCAAGAGCATTTGCTCGTCGAAGGAGCGGCGCGATGAGGGTGCTGATGATCTGCCTCGCATTGTACGCCTGCGTGCAAGAAGAGATAAAAGAAAAGGTGCGTCCCGGCGCAGCCATGGACGCTGAAGTGCTTTTTGTGCGTGGCACTGCGCTCGCCTCCGAGGGTCGCCACACCGAGGCTATTGACGCTTATCGGCAGGCAGCAGTGCTAGCGCCCGGGTCTGCCAAAATCCACTACAACCTCGGCAACGCCTACGCACGCCAGCTCGATTACCCCAGCGCAATGGCAGCCTATCAGCGCGTATTGGCGTTGGATTCGACGCACGTATCGGCGCGGCACAACCTCGCGGCCATGTACGTCAAACAGCTCAACTACGCCCAAGCTATTGACGAACACCGTCGCGTGCTCTCGTTAGATCCCGGCCATCTGACGACCTACTACGACCTCGGCTACATCTACTTTTTGCGCGGCGAGTACGGGGAGGTGGAAAAGCTGCTGCAAGCGGGGCTGGACCGCGACTCGACCAATGCCTCTTTCTACCGGCTCTTGGGCCGGACGCGCCTGAAGGAACTCGACTTTGAGCGGGCTGCGGCGACCCTGATGCGTGCGGTCGAGTTGGACAGCATGGACGCGGCCGCGTACGTCGATCTGGCGCAGGTGGAACTCAAGCGGCGCGAGTACGCGGCGGCTGAACTCGCTGCTCGTCGCGCCATTGCGTTTGACTCCTTGTCCAAAGAGGCGTACTTCGCGCTGGCCAATGCCCTCAAGCGGCTCGGCCGCCGTGAAGAGAGCACCGAAGTGCTGGCGCAGTTTCGGGCGCTCGATCAACAGCTCGACAAAATCGACGACCAACTGCGGATGCTGGGCAATGCGCCCGACGACCACGAGGCGCGGGCGCAACTGGGTCTGTTGTACACCGAGCAGGGGCGCTTGACTGAAGCGGCCGAAGCGTATCGGCTGGCTGTGCGTCTCGCACCGGACAGCCTGCGCTATCGCAATAACCTAGGGAATCTCTACCTACGCTTAGGCCAATTCGCCGAGGCCGTTGTCGAGTATCAAGCCGCGCTGGCCTTGGACCCAGAATACGACAAGGCGCACTACAATTTGGGCCAGGTGTACATGCGCTTGCAGCGCTTTGACGAGGCCGTGGCCAGTCTCGCGGAGGCGCGCCGCTTAGCGCCGGAAGACGTGGAGACCCATTACTTTTTGGGACTGCTACACGCGCGCACTGGCGACTACGCCAAAGCCGCCGAGATGCTGTCCGTTGCGGTAGCGGCCCGGCCGGATTGGCTCGACGCGCGGCAGAAATTAGCCGTGGCGTATTTGAAGTCTGGCAAGGTAGAAGAGAGCAAGCGGGAGCTAGCGGCGATCCAGCAGATGAAAGAGAGCGGACAGCATGAGTAAGCGTTGGCTGGGAACGGCGTTTTGCTCGGTGTTGATCGGCCTAAGCGGTTGCGCTGAGAACGGCCCGGCCGTGGCCACTGAAGATGCCGTCTTGGTGGAGGTGGGGCTAACGGCGATTCGGGTGGCGGATTATCGCCAGTTCATTACGCGAGTGGCACCGGAATTGCGGGCGGAGTACGGGGCTGAAAAACTGTTGGAGGCCATCGTCGAGCAAACGCTGCTCGTGCAGGAAGCCGAGCGGCGAGGCTTGGGCGAGAGCGCGGAGTTTTTGCAATGGAAGACGCAGGCGCAGGCGCGGCTGGTGCAGCAGGCTTTGTACAAACGCGCTGGAATCATCCAGCCCGAAGTCGCCGAGGAGGAGCTGCGAGCCTATTTCCAGCGCAGCCCGTACAACCGCCGCGTGCGCTTTAGCCTGCTGATGGTGCGCGACCAAGAGCAGCTACCGGAGATTTTGGCCGCTCTTGCCGAGGGAGCGGACTTTGAGGAACTGTCGATGCAGCACTCGCAGGACTCTCGGATTCTAGAGCGTCAGGCCGATATGGGCTATCACCGCTGGGGCGATACTATGGCCTCGCATGCCGCCCTGACCGAAAAGGCCTTCTCCATGCAGATCGGGGAGATCTCCGAGCCGATGCAAGTGGCCGATGGGTACTTTCTCATCAAGCTCACGGACATGCACCCGGTCAGCTTTGAGCAGGAGCGGGAGACTATTCAGCGCTTGGTGCTGCGGGAGAAGTTAGGGCGGCAGCTCTTGGCTTATTACGATACCCTGCACGTGCGATATAATGTGCGCTACGAGCTGGATGGGCTGATGGGGTCGCCGGAAGCGGTTGTGGCCGAGTACGACGGTGGGGTGCTAACGGTCGCTCAGGCCCGCGAACTGCTGAAGGGCCAGGGTGCAGGCGAGAAGGTGCTGCGGCGCGAGGTCGGGCGGCGCGTGTTGGTCCCGCTCGAAACCGCGCGGCTCGCGCTCGCCGACGACCCAGACCTGCAGCGCGAGTTGGAGCGACTGCGGCAGATGCAGCTTGCGCGGCGCTTGCAGGACGCGCTGCAAGCGCAGGTGCCACCGCCCAATCCCAATGGCCTGAGCCTGTTTTACGAGGAGCACAAGCTCCGTTACACCGCACCGGCCGAGGTGGAGGTGCGCCGGCTTCTCGCCCGTGACGAGGCCGAGGGCACTGCCATTGTCGAGCGGATGCGCGCCGGTCGCGATACGACTGAACTGGTCGATCGCTTCGTCAGCGTGATTTACGGCAGCGGCGCGCTGGAGGGCGACAATCCGGTCAGCCGCGCCCTGCGTGCCGACGAGGGAACCTTTCACGGTCCCTTTGCCACGGATAATGGTTATATTGTCCTACAGGTGTTGCGCCGCCGCCCGGATCGACTGCCGCCGCTAAGCGAGATCCGCGAACAGGTCGAGGCGGATTGGGCGGCAGCGCAACTCCAAGCTGCGGTTAAGGAACTGGCTGCGTCCTTGCGCCAGCGCCGCGCCAATGAAATCCGCTTCAGCCCAGACGCTGTGGCACTAGCCCTGTTGGCCTCTTCTCATGGCGAGTAATTCCATCGTTTTGCAACCTGCCTATATCGTCGATCGCCGGCAGGACTATATCTGGTTTGTAAGTCTGCCCTTTGCCGCGGTCTGCTTTGCGCTCGTGTCGGGGCACTACTTGCCGGGGGCGGCGCTGGCGGCCATTGCCTTGTGGGTGACCATTCCCCACCACTTCGTCACTTGGTTGCGCGTCTATGGCTCACCGGCGGAATTCGCCCGCTTTAAGGAACGCTTCATTCTCGGGCCGATAGTGTTGGTCGCCTTTGCCTACGGCCTGATCCAGTGGGCACCGTTGAGCTTGGTGTTGATCGTGACTTTGTGGGATCACCAGCACAGCTTGATGCAGCAATACGGCTTTGCGCGCGTGTATGATTTCAAGGCCAAGGCCGGTACGCCCGCTACTGCGAAGTTCGACTTGGCCTTCAATTGGATCTTCTTTGGCAACATGCTCGTGGTGTCGCCGCTGTTTTCCACGGTCTGGGTGCGCATGTTGCACGAGTGGCACTTGCCCATCAGCGCGGAAGCGGTAGAGACGGTACACTTGGTCTCGTGGACTATTGCCATTGGCTACGGCTTGATCTATGTGGGACACATCGTCTATTGCGCTTGGCGCGGCTACGCGCTCAACCCCCTCAAATACGCCTTTCTGCTGTCGAGCTATTTCCTGTGGTACTTCACCAGTTTTACCACGGCCTATCTGCTCGTCTTTGCGGTGGCGCACCGGATCATGCACGGGATCCAGTACATCGTCATGGTGTATTTCTATAACCGTCACAAGGTCGATCGCACGGGCGGCGACTCGGCCCTCATGCGCTACGTGGCGGGCAAGGGGGGCGTCAAGTTCTTTCTCTTGCTGTGCGCAGCCTACGCCGTCGTCTTTCACGCGCTGAGCGAGGGCTTGGTGCGCGACTTTGGCTTTGGCCTAGTCGGTTTCAACACTAATTTTGACCTCTTTAGCTATTCGCTGCTCAGTTCCTTTGCCCTGATCCACTACTACTACGACGCATTTATATGGAAAGTGCGGAAAAAGGATGTGCAGGAGGGGCTGTAGTAGGGACCTTGTAGTAGCTACTGATCACTCATCAGGACCAGGAGATTGAGTTATGCTCGAAGTCGTTCTCGCCGTTGCCGTTCTCGCCGTTGCCGCGGCCATTGTTCGCCAAGCTACAGACGACGAGTGCTACGATCTCTCCGACGGAGAGCGCCATCCGCACAAGTGGGGCTACACGGACACCCGCTTTGAGTTCGACGGGCCGAAGACCGTGCGGGTGACCGGCAGCCGCTATCCGCTGGCCGGCTTCACCATGCCGCACTTCATCCCCTTTGTCGAAGAGATGCTCCAGGTTCCGATTGACCCCGATGAGATAGCCGTTGAAAAAGAGAGCCACGAGGTGCCGCCCTCGCGGGCAGATGAAAGCCTCGTCGCCGCTTGGCAAGACGCGCTCGGCGCAGAGCGGGTTTCGCTCGACGACGACGAGCGCCTGATCCACAGCCACGGCCAGCTCAGCGTTGATGAGGTTTATCGCTTGCTCTACGGGGATGCCTTGGAGCGAGTGGTCGATTTGGTGATTTATCCAGAAAATGAAGACCACGTACGCGCCATCGTACGCCTCGCTTCCGAGCACAATGTTTGTCTCGTGCCCTACGGCGGCGGCACCAATGTCAGCGGAGCGTTGGCCCTGCCGGCCGACGACGATCGCGTTTTCGCTTCGGTCGATATGCGGCGCATGAACCGAATTGTCGATCTCGACGAGGACAATCTCC
>VXZF01000220.1:0-3859 GCA_009845645.1 Gemmatimonadota bacterium
GGCCCAGATCAAGCTGGAATTTCGTGTGCGCTCGTCGAGCGGTTGGCCGGTGTGATCCCTATTTTGGGCGTGTGCTTGGGGCATCAAGTCATCGCCCAAGTTTGTGGCGGCCGCGTCTTGCGGGCCGACGAGATTGTCCACGGCCGCGCGACGCCAGTGCAACACGATGGCCGCACGCTGTTTGCCGGCTTGCAAAATCCCTTCGTCGCTACTCGCTATCACTCGCTAGCTGTCGAGCGAGCGAGTTTGCCCGAATGCCTGCAAGTATCGGCTACGAGCGAGGATGGGATGATTATGGGAATCCGGCACCGGCGATGGCCCCTCGAAGGAGTGCAGTTCCACCCCGAGTCGATTCTGACCATAGAAGGCAAGCAACTACTGGCCAATTTTCTTTGCTTATGAGGAGCGCAACATGATACAAGAAGCTATAGGAGACTTGATCGCAGGAGCGGACTTGGGTCGCGCTAAGATGCGGGCGGTGATGGAGCAGATTATGAGCGGCCAAGCCACAGACGCTCAGATCGGCGCTTTTCTCGTCGCTCTGCGGATCAAGGGCGAGACCATCGACGAGATCGCCGGTGGTGCCGAAGTCATGCGCGAGAAAGCTACGCCCATAGTGACGGTGCGTCCCGATCTCATCGATACCTGCGGCACTGGCGGCGATGATTCGGGGACTTTCAATATCTCTACGACGGTAGCCTTTGTCGCTTGTGGTGCCGGTTTGGCAGTGGCCAAGCACGGCACTCGCTCAATATCGAGCCAGTGCGGCTCGTCGGACGTGCTCACCGCGCTAGGGGTCAACGTCGAAGCCACGCCGGAAAAGGTCGGCGAGTGCATCGACGAAGTCGGCATCGGCTTCCTCTTCGCGATAGCCTTACACGGGGCGATGAAACACGCCATTGGCCCGCGCAGGGAGTTAGCTACCCGCACGGTCTTTAACATCTTGGGGCCGCTGACCAATCCGGCTGGAGCCAAAAGGCAATTACTCGGCGTGTTCGACGGCGCGTTGACCGAGGCGCTCGCCGGAGTGCTGCGCGAGTTGGGATCGGATCAGGTTCTGGTGGTACACGGCTCGGACGGACTGGATGAGATCACGCTGACGGGGCCGACGCAGGTCAGCGAGCTTAGAGACGGGCAGATCAGTACGCGCCAGATCCATCCAAGAGATTTTGGTTTGCAGACAGTCTCAGCCGAGGCGCTCAAAGGCGGTGACGCGGACTATAATGCACGTATCCTGCGCGGGGTGCTCGACGGCGAGGAGGGGCCGCAGCGCGACGTGGTGCTGCTCAACGCGGCGGCGGCGATGGTCGTTGGCGGGCTAGCCGAGGATATAACCGCTGGTCTCGAAGTGGCTCGGGAGTCCATTGACTCGGGTAAAGCACGCCACGCTCTGGATCGGCTGGTCGAAGTAAGCAACTCCTGACGATGGCTGATATCCTAAGCGAAATAGCTGCGTACAAGCGCGAATTCGTCGCCGACCGCAAGCGCGAGCGCAGTTTGGCCGATGTGCGGTCGCAGGCTCGCGATACGGCGGTGCCGGCCGATTTCCAAGACGCGCTAACTGCAGATGGAATCGCGCTGATCGCCGAAATAAAAAAAGCCTCGCCGTCCAAGGGCGTCATCCGCGCCGACTTCGACCCAGAGTGGATCGCCGATGCCTATGCCGCCCACGGTGCGCGCTGTCTTTCGGTATTGACGGACGAGGCGTATTTTCAGGGGTGCGATGCTTATGTGCAGATGGCGAAAGCGGTTGCGGGCTTGCCGGTGTTGCGCAAGGATTTCACCGTCGACGAATACCAGCTCTACGAAGCCCGCGTCATCGGTGCCGACGCCATTTTGCTGATCGTGGCGCTGATGGATTCTAGCCAACTCGACGACTACCTTGGCTTAGCCACCGAGTTGGGATTAGACGCACTAGTCGAAGTCCACGATGGGGCGGAACTGACGCGCGCCAAAGCGGCCGGTGCTAGGCTCATCGGCGTCAACAACCGCGATCTGCGGACCTTTGAGACGACCTTGGAGACGACCTTCGCGCTTGTGGATCAGATGCCGGAGGGAGCTGTCGTCGTCAGCGAGAGCGGAATTGGGGATCGCAACGATGTCGAGCGGCTCGCGGCAGTCGGCGTCGATGCGATCTTGGTCGGCGAATCCCTGATGCGCGAAGCCGATATTGGGACCAAAATGAGGGAGCTATTGGGCACGTGAAAAAACGAGTATTTTCGGGCATTCAGCCTTCGGGCCACATCCACATCGGCAACTACATCGGGGCCATCCGCAATTGGCTGGCTAACCTAGAGGACCGCGACAACATCTTCTGCGTGGTTGATCAGCACGCGGTCACTGTGTCTTACAATCCTGAGGCTTTGCGTCGAGGTACGCGCGAGGCCGTGGCCCTGTACATTGCCTGCGGACTCGATCCGGACAAGTGTCACCTCTTCGTGCAGTCGCACATCCCCGAACACACCGAGTTGGCTTGGCTTTTAGCTTGTATCACGCCGATGGGCTGGCTGGATCGGATGACCCAGTTCAGAGAAAAGGTTGTCTCCCGTCAGGAATTTGTTGACTCCATTAGCCGTGCCTTCTCCATGCAGATGACCCCTAGGGAAGAGAACGAGGAGCCGTTGGAGTGGTTGTCCCGAATGAAGGACAATATCGACACCGAGGAATTGAGTAAGCTGGCTCGGCTTTTGAGGCGCGGACGGAACCTTCGCGAGCTGGCCGGTACCGGTCTCTTTACGTATCCCGCGCTGATGGCTGCCGATATCCTGCTCTATCAGGCGCACGAGGTGCCCGTCGGCGACGACCAAAAACAGCACGTGGAACTGACGCGCGACATTGCCGAGCGCTTCAACCGCCAGTTCGGTGAGGTGTTCACCGTGCCCGAGCCGGTCATTCCCCAAGTCGGTGCGCGGATCATGGGGCTCGACGATCCGACCGCGAAAATGTCTAAGTCCGCCGAGGGCCAGTACCATAGCGTCGGCCTGCTCGATGATCCGGATAAGGTGCGTAAGACGATCATGCGGGCAGTGACCGATTCGCAGCAGGGCATTGTCTTCGACCCGCAGCGCCCTGGGTTGTACAACCTCCTGACAATCTATCAGGCGTTGACCGGCCTAGGGAATGACGAGATCGAGGCGCATTTTGCTGGCAAGGGGTACGGCGACTTGAAAAAGGAATTGGTCGAAGTGGTCATCTCCGAGATTGAGCCGATCCAGGCTCGCTATCGGGAACTGACGGCAGATCCCGCGTACATCGACGAAGTACTCGCCGAGAGTGTCGAGCAGTTGCGTCCGGTCGTAGACGCAACCATGGACGCGGTCCGTCGGGCCATGGGACATCGGTAAGGGAGTAGCTATGGAGCTAAGTGACTGGCGCGAACGCATAGATGGTATCGACCGGCAAATGATCGATCTGCTCAACGAGCGCATGCAGTGTGCACACGAGATTGGGCAAATCAAAAAAGCGGCGGGAAAACCAATACGCGATCCCGAGCGCGAGCGCGATGTGTTTACCAAGACCAAAGCCTACAATCAAGGACTCCAAGGGCTGATGAAGGACGAGGCCCTAGAGCAGCTCTACCGGCTGCTTATCGAACTAACCACCCACTTCGAATGCGAGGAGAGCTAGCCTTCTTCCGGCGGGCAGTCATCGTCGGCGTGGGCCTGATTGGCGGCTCAATAGGCTTGGCGCTCAAGCGCACCGGCTTTGGCGGACAGCTTGTGGGCGTCAGCCGCCCCGCAACCATCGCCCGCGCACTGGAGTTGGGCGTGATTGACGAGGGTTGGGGCTACGACGAGTTGGGGCAGGCGCTCAAAGGAGCTGACCTAGTCTTTATCTGCACGCCGATCAAGCGGATTCT
>VXZF01000220.1:3959-6807 GCA_009845645.1 Gemmatimonadota bacterium
AGGCGCTCAAAGGAGCTGACCTAGTCTTTATCTGCACGCCGATCAAGCGGATTCTCACGCTGATTGCAGAGGTGGGTCAGCTCGCCGAGCCGGGGACGCTAGTTACCGATGTGGGGAGTACCAAGCGGCGTATCGTCGCAGCGGCCGAGGCCCATTTCAGTGACGAGGTGTATTTTGTCGGTGGCCACCCAATGGCTGGCTCTGAAAAGGCGGGCGTGGCCGCTGCCGATCCATTCCTCTTCCAGAATGCGATCTACATTTTGGTCCCCGATCAGAAGGTACCAGCCGATCACTACCAAGCATTGACCGCACTCTTGCGACAGGTCGGAGCGCGGGTGATGGAACTGGACGCTGAGTCACACGACCGGGCGGTTGCCGCTATCAGCCACTTGCCGCAGATGATGGCGACCTCACTGGTGAGTATGGTCGGGCGGCTGAATGCCGAGCGGGACCACTTCCTGCCGCTGGCCGCTGGCGGTTTCCGCGACTTGACGCGGATTGCTTCCAGCCCGTTCGCGCCGGTGTGGGAGGATATCTGCGCGACCAATGCCGACGAGATCCGCGCGATGATCGACCGCTACATCGCCGCGCTCGCGGAAGTGAAGGGGCGGCTGGAGGCAGAGGAGCTAAAGGCAGATTTTGATTTTGCTAATGAGATTCGGGGATCCATCCCGAGAGATTCAAAAGGATTTATCCATGTGCTGCACGAGATCTTGGTGCTAGCCGAGGATCGGCCGGGTGTCATCGCCGAGATCGGACAGGCGCTGGGGGCGCAAGGGGTAAACATCAACGATATTGAGGTAATGAAGGTGCGCGAAGGCGAGGGGGGGACGCTGCGGCTGGGATTTGACAGCGCGGAAAACGCGGAAAACGCACTGGGAATTTTGACTAGGCTCGGGTATGTGGCGCGGAGACCCTAGGCTATGGAAACGATCGTAAGCCCAGCCAAGAAAATTGCGGGGCAGGTCTCGGTCCCCGGAGAGCGGGAGCCAGCCGAGCGCGCACTCGTGTTGGCCGCATTGAGCGAGGGAAAGAGCACTGTCCAACATGTGCCCGTTGCCGCTGACCGGGTGGTCGCTCTGTTGCGCGAGTTGGGTGTTGATATCGCCAAGCGCGCAGGCACCTATGCGGTGCGCGGTATTGGGCTGCGGGGATTTCGAGACGCAGCGGGACCGCTCGACCTAGAGGGGTTGGGCGATACCGCACTGTTGTTGCTTCCCATGCTCGCCGGGCAAACGTTCCGCTCGCAGGTGAAGTTGGGCACAGAAGCCGAGCGGTGTCGGCCCTTGCTCTCCCTGTTGGCCCAACTCGGGTTCGCCGTAGAACAGGAGAGCGCGGACACCTTTGTAACTGGGGGTCAGCAGGCCAAAGGGTTCATCCTCTCCGAGGCACCGCCGACCGACGCCCTAGCGCTGGGCGCGATGGTGGCCGCACTCTTTGCCGAGGGGACGACTGCGCTGAAAGTCGGCACCCGCGTGGAGCGCTTGTTGCGCGAGCGCGGGATTGCCGTCGAGCGGCGCAAATTGTTGTCGGTGGAGGGTGGGCAGGCGTTAAAGGCAATTGATGTAGAGGTGCCCGGGCAACTCGAATTGGCTTATCCGCTCATAGGGGCCGCGCTGTGCCGCAAGGGGTCGGAGCTAACCATCAAGTGCGTGGTCGTTCGGTCTAGGCAGCGGGCCTTTTTAGATTTGCTGCGGCAGATTGGGGCGCAGATTACCGCGGAAGATATAGGGGGAAACGAGTGCGATTTGCACGTGAGCGCCAGCCCGTTAAAGGCCACGCGCGTGGCGGGGTCTCGGGCGGCCAAGGTTGCCGACCAGATCGCGTTGCTAGCAGTCTTGGCGACCCAGACGCAGGGGACGACGGTCATCCGCGATATCGAAGACGTGCCGCACGTGGAGCATTTGTGCGCCGCACTGCGCTCGCTCGATGCGCGGATTGGCCAGTTTCCGGAGGGGCTCGTCATCAAAGGCGGCTTCCCGCTCCAGGGCGGCCAACTCGACGGCAAGGGCGATCCTAATTTAACCATGGCCTTTGCCGTGGCCGGGCTGTTGGCCGAAGGGGAGTTGACCATCCAAGGCAGCGAGTGCTTGACGCCCATCTGGCCCAATTTTTTTAAGACCGTACAATCTATTGGAGGAGATTAAATATGAGAGGACTCTTTCGGCTCTTTGTGTGCGCGGCCGTGATGTTGGGCGGCGGCCTACTCGCCATTCGCCTGCTCTACAACGTATCGTGGCGCGAATCCTTTGAGATTGCCAACTGCTTCGTTGAGGATTTGTTGGGGTGATTTCCGGAACGACGCGGGTGCTCGGCGTCATCGGCGACCCGGTCGCACACACGGCGTCGCCGGCCATGCACAACGCCGCGCTCAGGGCACTGAATCTCAACTATGTGTATGCGGCGTTTCGCGTCGCTCCCCCAACCTTGCCCCAAGCGCTTGCCGGAATGCGCGCCTTCGGCATAGTTGGGCTGAATGTAACGGTGCCGCACAAGCAGGCCGTCATGGCGCATCTCGACGAGATTTCCGCAGAGGCTCAGAGCATTGGCGCGGTCAATACCATTGCCAACCGCGATGGTCGGCTCGTGGGGTACAATACCGACGCCTTTGGCATCGTGCAGAGCCTCAAGGCCGATGGCGGCTTAGACCCGCTGCCGCCCAAGGTCGCGCTCCTTGGTGCAGGTGGTGCGGCGCGAGCCGTACTCTACGCGCTGCTGGCGCGGGACGAGGTGGAGGAAGTGCTGTTGCTCAACCGCACGGTGGAAAAGGCCGCAGCACTCGCCGCCGATCTTGACAGCGAGGGCAAGGTGCGGGTCGGGTCGCTGGCAGAGACCGGGCCGATTGGCG
>VXZF01000656.1 GCA_009845645.1 Gemmatimonadota bacterium
GAGCGTACGGGCCGCCTGATCCGGCTGATAGCGCCCCTGTTCCCAGTCTCGTACCGTCGCCAAAGAAAGCTGAAACGTGGTGGCGAATTCGCGTTGAGTTAAACGCAAAGCTTTGCGGATCGCCTTAGTGTCGGGAACGCGCTCGAATGCTGCGAGTTCCTCATCGGTCAAAGGCGGATTGTCGGGATCGGACAACGCGGCCTGCTAGATCTCCTCGTCACGCATGGAATCGAGACGTTGTGCCTGGGACTTGCTCAGACGCGGTAGGTGCTTTTCATCCAACCTAAATTTCGTGGTATTTTTTTCGCTCATGACGCGTTGCTCTCCGGGCAGAGATGATTCGAGTTCGTGAAAAACGTTCCGTGTAAACTACGAGCAATACGTGATTATCGACCATGCCAATGACGCGACGGCGCACTTCCTCCTCGAATTCTATCAACTCCTCTTCTTCTAATCGATAGGGATCGAGGAACACTCGCGCGGCGTATTCAAACGGAATCCCATGTTTGGCCAGATTCATCGCCGCTTTGTTCTCATCCCATTCGAATTCCATAAAACAAATATACGGGATTCCCGTAGTTGCATCAATGAAGGCGTCGGGCTACTGACCCAGCCCCCGCCAGTTACCTTGACATCAACGACGAGCGCTAGCTACTTTCCCTCTTGTACGCAGAGGATCGTCCATGCCCTTCCAAACCCACTTCGACTTCCGCCATCCCACCCGCATCGTCCATGGCCCTGGGTCTATCGCCTACTTGGCGGATTGCTTCTCGCCGGCCGATAAAGTTCTGATCGTCTCCGATCAGGTCTTAGGAGAAATCGGCACCGTGGAAGCAGTCACCGCCGCTCTCGGCAACATCCCCCACGCCGTCTATCTCAAAGACGGTTCGAGTGAGCCGACCCAAGAAGCCGTCGAAGATGGAGTCCAAGCTTACCGACAAGAACGCTGCACCGCCATTATCGGCCTCGGCGGTGGCTCACCCATGGACGTGGCCAAGATGATCGGCGTCCTCGCATCCAACAACGGACGCATCACCCAATATCTGGGCAGCGACAAAGTCGCAAACGACCTGCCCTATCTCGCCTGCGTCCCCACGACCTACGGCACCGCCAGCGAAGTCACGCCCTTCGCCGTGCTGGACAATCCCGCCAGCGGCAACAAAGACCCGGTCATTAGCTGGAAAATCGCGCCCCAACTCGGCGTCCTCGATCCCGACCTGTCGGTTGCCCTACCCGCTCTCGTCGGCGCAGCCACTGGCATGGACGCCCTAACCCATGCACTCGAATCCTATATCAACTTAGCGGCCACGCCCATCACCGAAGGCATCGCGCTGCACGCCATCCGCCTCATCGGCGACAACCTGCGCTTAGCCTGCGCCAACGACCACGCGCTAGCCGCCACCGAAAACATGCTCATCGCCAGTATGCTAGCCGGCGTCGCCTTTTCGCAAACGCGCCTCGGCAATGTCCACGCCATGTCTCACCCGGTCGGCGCGCACTACCACGTGCATCACGGGCTGCTCAACGCCATCTTGCTGCCCTACGTCATGGAGTTCAATTGGTTCGCCTGTCCCGGCAAATTCGCCGCCATTGCCGAAGCACTCGGCGCGCACACTTCCGGGTTAGACCAACGCCAAGCCGCACACGCCGCCATCGCCGCGGTACGGCACATCAACGCCGACTTAGGCATCCCTGCTAAGCTAGGAGACGTCGGCGTCGATACGGACCGCATCTCCATCATGGCGCGCACTGCCATGCAGAGCGGCAACATCGCCGTCAACCCGCGCAAGACTACCCAACGCGATCTCGAAATTATATTCCAACAAGCCATTTAGGAGGTACACTATGTCCCTACCCCGTATGTTCCGCGTCCGCCAGCTTTTTTCCGCGCCCACCGTCGAAGACATTCCCGCGGCCGTGCGCGCCGAAGTCCAGCGCCTCGACTTAGGCCCCAAAATCAATCCCGGCGAGACCATCGCCATCTCCGTCGGTAGCCGCGGCATTGCCAACATCGCGCTCGTGATCAAAAGCCTCGTGGACGAGTTCAAGGCCCTCGGCCTCCAGCCCTTTCTCGTCCCCGCCATGGGCAGCCACGGCGGCGGCATCGCCGAGGCGCAACAGGAAATCATCGAAGGCTACGGCGTCACCGAGGAGTACACCGGCGCGCCCATTAAGTCGTCTATGGAAACCGTACAGGTGGGCGCGACCGAGGACGGCGTCCCCGTCTTTTTCGACAAATACGCCTTTGAAGCTGACCACGTAGCCGTCGTCGGCCGCGTTAAGCCGCACACTAACTTTGTCGGCGAAATCGAGAGCGGTCTGCACAAGATGATGCTCATCGGCTTGGGCAAGCACAAAGGTGCGGCCCTGTACCACCAAGCCATTGTCCACTACAGCTTCGATCGCATCATCCGCTCGGTCGGCCAAGCCGTCATCGACCAGTGCGGCGTGCTCATGGGACTGGGCTTAGTCGAAAACCAGTACGACCAAACCGCGCTCATCAAGGGCGTGGGAGCCGACGAGTTCGTGGAACGCGAAAAAGAATTGCTAGTCCTCGCCAAGGAATGGATGCCGCGCCTGCCCTTCGACGAAGTCGATCTGCTCATCGTCGATGCGATCGGCAAAAACATCTCCGGTGCCGGCATGGACACCAACGTCGTCGGCCGCAAGTTCCACGACAACCACGCCGCCGACAAGGAATACCCCAAGGTCACCCGCATCCTAGTCCGCAGCCTGACCGAAGAAACCCACGGCAACGCCTCGGGCATCGGCATCGCCGAATACGCCCATAAGCGCGCCATCGAGGACATGGACCGCGAGATCACCTACATCAACTGCATGACCGGCAACCATCCCTCGGGCGCGCACATCCCACTCTACTTTGACACGGACCACATCTGCATTGAAAAGGCCCTAGAAACCGTCGGCCTAGTCCAGCCTGAAAACGCCAAGGTCCTGCGCATCCACAACACCCTAGAGCTAGGCGAGCTCCTCGTCTCAGAAGCCTATCGCTCCGAAGTCGAACAGCGCGAGGACTTGAAAATCATCGCCGAAGCCGAGGAAATGCCCTTCGACGACAACGGCGACTTGCCGCTTGCGTTCTAGCGTGAGATACGGAATCAGTGCCGCTGCTCTAATAGTCCAGCACAAGCGCCTGCTGTTGGTCAATCATAGAAAAAGCGGACAGTATGATTTTTGGTTACCACCGGGGGGAAAGTTACAGGGAAACGAATCGATCTTTGACTGTGCGCGACGCGAAGCGATGGAAGAGACGGGATTATCCGTTGAGTTAGATCGCATCGTCTATATCATCGAATATGTCCAACCAGACTATCACTTCTGCAAATTTTTTATTCACTGCAAAAGGTTCGCCGGAACCCCCACACTTGCCAACAAAGAACCAGCAGAGACGTTTCTCGTCAATGCGAGTTTCTTGGCAAAGACAGATTTGCGAAAGCTCGACGTGCGTCCCACCATTTTGCAAGATCGTTTTTGGGATGATCTTGAGGCCGAATTTCCAGAGACGCGATATTTGGGCCTTGAAGAAATAAGTTCCAATCGCAGTTGAAAGAAAGGTGGAGAAATAAGAAATGGAAAACGGTGTCCAAGACTACCTATTCGACCTCCAAGGTTATCTGGTCTTAAAAGATGCAATCTCGGCGGCAGACTTGCGCGAGATGAACCAGTGGATAGACGACCACGCAGCGTATGTACAAGAGCCATGGTCAACCGATGGTGATCCAAAGAAAAAAGGCCGCTGGATCGGCGGTCACATAGAAACGCAAACCTACAATGAAGAAAATGGCGTCAACTTCCAAAGCATCATTGAGGGTGGCCCTGTTTTCGAGAGACTGATAGATCATCCCGCCTGGATCGACTTGGTCAAGAAGTACATTCACTCTTCAGCAAATGGTCTCTCCATTCACGAGAACTTTCTCAACGTCCGCGGTCCGGGTGGTTATCTCCACATTCACTGCGGCGGCCATGTTCCGCTCAGTTATCTGACGTTTCGCCAGAACAACACTGGAGAATGGATGGTCGGACAGATCAACGTATTAATGGCTCTCAACGACATCGGCGAGGGCGATGGCCCACCCGTCCTAATTCCAGGCAGCCACAAGTGTACGGAAATTCACCCCCGGCTAGAGGAGGATGGCCGGGGCTTGATTTACGATAGCGTGAGCGGCAAACCCGCCGGAACAGCCATCGCCATGCAAGAAATGTATCTGAAGGCAGGAGATGTTTTGTTATTCACCGATGCGATAACACACGGCTCGGCGGAACGCACCAATCCCGGTTATCGGCGAACGATTGTCTATCGCTATTCTCCAAAATACGTGCGCGAGCGATTCAACTATCAAATTTCAGAAGACCTGTTACAACGTTTGACCCCGGAAAGACGGGCAATTATTGTGCCCAACGCGCCGCGACGGCCATCATCCGCATAGCGCGTAAACTGCCATCAGTAAACCACCGCTACACACGCCATCCGCTCCTCGCGCTGCCGATCCGTCTCCACCTCCACCCGGACCAAATACAACCCCGGCCCGACCAACCGGCCCGATTGATCGCGGCCATCCCATAGCACCGCATGGCGACCGGCCTTCCTCCCGCTTGGACCGGCCCGCCATAGGCAACGGCCGCGCAGATCGAACACTTCCACTGATACTTCGGACGCATCCAGCACCTTCAGCAGCGTATAGTCGATCCGCACCTCGTCGTTCACCGCGTCCCCCTGCGGCGTAAAAGCAACCGGCTCTACCTCCATTGCGGCCAACACCGACCCCTGTGCTGTGGCCACGATCCGCAACTGATTAGTGCCCATTTCCTCGCTCACATCCCCGGCCACCACCAATTGAGGAAAACCCGCTTGGCCACGCGCAAAGACTTCGGCGGCAATTTCCCCGGCCGCGTTGTAGAGTGCTGTCTCCAGCCGCAGTCGCAGCCGCTTGACACCATCCCGCTGGATCGGCTGCGGCAGGTACACCACAAAACCTCCGGCCTCGGCCACAACGCTGTCAGGCGTGGCATCTTCCCAAGGCGCACCCATCTCCAATCCGCGCAACATCCCCTCGGCCGGCGTAAGAACCCGCACGGCATCAAAGCCGGTCTGCGCATCTTCGGTAAAACGCGCCCCAATGTCGCAGACCAGCTCAACGCGGTCTCCGGCGTGCACCTCGGCTACAGCTCCCTCGGGGTGCAGATCGCCGACCGCGGCCACTTCGCCTAGCACGCGCTCGGCCAACAGCGGCACAAACTCCAACGCCAGTGAGTCGAGGCGGGCAAACTCCCACAAACGCTCGGTCTCAAAACGCACTTGCACTTGGACGTAGCGCCCCGGCGGTACCCATGGACGATCCCCACCCTCGCGTAGCGGAGCCGTCCAAAAACTCCAGTTGTCAGTATCGTCCGTGACCGGCCCTTGCCAGCCGAGGGCCAACGGATCGTTAGTAAATCGGCGCACCTTCAGAAATTCGTACTCGGAGAGTGGCACCTCTATCGCCTGCCCCAAATCGTCGAAGGTATAATAGATCGTGGGCGTATCGTCCCGACCGCTCTTGATCGAGACCTTGACCGCAGCCGGTGCCTGCGGGGCTGGCACTAGTGCGCCCGCTTCGCGCCGCCAAGTACTCGTCCTAAACAACACCCGTCCCACATTGGCCACCTGCCCCAAGTCTATGACCCGCGATTCCCAGCGCGCCCGAGGGACGAAACCGCGACCATAGACCTCCATTTCCGCGATGGCAAAGCGAGAGTAAAAACCAGAGCCGAGCGGCGGCCCGGCCTGCGGGGACGAACCGAGGGTCATGTCGGCCTCGCCATCGGGAAAGGGCCGGAAGCGAAAAAAGCGCAGATAGCTCAGCGGAAATGCCACCTCAATAACCGGATCGAAATTCTGTTCCTCATCGGCCAAGACGATATCCAACGGCGCGACCGATTTGGCAAACCCGGCGATGGGGAATACCTGACCGAGGTAGGTGTACGAAGAGAGGAATTTCGGCTCTTGCGTATTGACTAGTTGCTCGTCATTACTGGCCGTCAGCGCATAGCCTTCAAAGGCCCAGAAGGGACGATAGGGTATCTGAGTTCCCGGATCCACCCCCTCCGGCGGTACGACCACAAAGCGCTCCGCCGGTATCTGAGATCCCATATCGAGCGTAAAAAAAACCTCGCCGGCCGGCATGATAACATCGACAAAAGCGGTATTGACGTCGCCGTCTATGAACTTCAGGAAGTTTTGTAACTGCAATCCCCGCGAAGACGTGCCCGTGCCCTGCCATATCCGGGGCATGCCGGAGCGCCAGAGTGGATCGACAGGTCGCCGGTAGAGCGAGCGCTCCCAGTAGGGCAATTGGGTGATTACATTCTCGTCGGGCCTTAACTCCAGCGGCTGCAGCGCTGGGGTCGCATCCTCCACCATCAGGTCCAGCAGCGTCCATTCCGACCACGGTGCGCCGCCGATGCCGCCAAAGTGCAATGTGGACACTTCAGCCGCGATTTCAACGGATGATCCCAGCAATCCTATTAGGGCCAAACGACGCCACAAGCCCATACACTTGCCTCCGGCAAATCGACGCTGCGCTATGTCGATAATAACGATTTTGCCACGCAGTCGTCCACGCGAGACACAAGCACTGGACAAGAAGCGGACCGCCCGGTTTCTTTAATTCGCAAGCAATGTCCACCCTACCCACAAAGCCCTATTATGACCATCGAACACATCGGCATGACCCGCGACGCCATCGACACCCCCGTCCTCTTGGTCGATC
>VXZF01000734.1 GCA_009845645.1 Gemmatimonadota bacterium
GACATTGCCGCGTTGGCGTACACCCACAAAAGCAGTTGGGGCGAAGCGGACCTAGCGCCCATAATGGGCGAGGGCGGCGAGGTGGATTTCGACCCGGAAGTAGATATGCGCGGTCCGGTGCCGCTGGGCGTGGCCGTCTCCGCAGACGCCGACACCAGCTTGGCACCCGAGGGACGGACGCGACTGGTGGTCATCGGCGATGCGGATTTTGCCTCCAATCAATACTTTGCCCAGCAGGCCAATGGCGAGCTATTCCTCGGCAGCGTTAGCTGGCTCACCGAAGACGAAGACCGCCTGACCATTGCCGACAAGCAACCCGCCTTTAACCCCATCAACCTGATCGGCAATCAGGGCGCGGTCATTCTCTGGGTCTCGGTGTTCATCGTGCCGTTTGCGGTCGCTTTGTCGGGCATGGTCATGGTGCTCAGGCGCGGCTATCAGACCTATGCTGACGGCTTTGTGTCGTGGCTGGTGTACACCTTTTGGGGCAATGCGATGTTCTTCTTCATCAGCGGCATCATTGCCACCAGCGAGGGGGCGATCTTTGAGGGCGAGGTCAAATTGATCGCAGCCTTGGCCTCGGCAGCCATTGGCTACGGCCTCTATCGGCACGCAGCGTGGGCTTGGCAATCCGGCTTAGTGTTTGCGGTGCTGTGCGCTGGCGTGGTCGCGCTGACGATTTTCACCGGTGCCAGCCTTGGTTTCTCGCTGATTCCCAACGAGACGGTCCAACTGATCTACGCCGCGGTCTTCGTGGTCAATACGGCCATTCTTGTGTGGATTAAAAAGGTCTTTGTACAAGAGGAGCAAGCATGAAATTCAAGACCAATGTCGCAATTGGCGCCGTCTTCGTGGTGCTGTTGGCCTTTGTCTATTTCTACGAGATCAAAGGCGGCGAGGAGCGCCGCCAAGAAGCCGAAAAATCCAAGCAGCTATTCGCCTTCCAAGACGATGATGCACAGCGGCTCGAGCTGTTGCGCGGTGACGACGCCTTGGTGTTGGACAAGGGGACGAATGGCTGGAACTTGAACGCGCCCATGACCGACGGCGCGGATCAAGAGGCCGTAGAGCGCTACTTGCGCAATTTGCTCGAGTGCGAACGAGAAAAGGTGGTCGTCGATAGCGCGGCTGCGAGCGCAGAAGAAGCCGCCCAATACGGGCTTGACGCGCCGCGACTCAAGGTGCGTCTGCAAACCGAGGACGGTGCCGAGCAGGTGGTGGCTTTTGGAGCGGACAGCCCCACCGATCGCTTCACCTATGCCCAAATACAAGGCGACAATCCCGAGATCTTTGTGGTGCGCGCTTGGCGCTTCGACAACCTCGACAAGCGCGCTTTTGACCTGCGCGACCGCCGGGTGCTGGCCTTTGCCAAAGACGAGGTAATGCGAGTGCAGCGGTGGGGCGCGGGTGGCGCGGCTGTGCTGGCGCGGGCCGAGCCTGGCTGGCAAATGCGCGAGCCGGTAGCCGCCCGGGCCGCCGCCGACGCGGTGGACGGTCTGCTCGACAAAATCGACCAAGCCGAGATCGAGGCTTTTGTCGCCGAAGATCCAGATACCACCGCCTTGGCCAGCTATGGTTTGGAGGAGCGCGCGTCGCAGGTGGAGATCGCCCTACTCGTCGGCGAAGACCGGGCTGAGAAGCGCTTGGCCATTGGCGGCGCGGACGAACAGGGCCGTTGGTACGCGCGCGACGCCAGCCGGGCGCAAGTCTTCTTGGTCGATTCGACGCTGGTACAAGAGCTTACCAAAAGCATTTCCGACCTGCGCGATAAAAAACCCTTGCGCTTTGAGCGCGATCAGGTCGAGCGTATCGTCCTGACTCGAGGGACTGCGACCGCATTTGCGGCTGACAAGGACACGAGCGGTGTGTGGCACTTGTCCGAGCCTATGGGACGCGATGCCAAATCGTGGAAGCTCAACAGTCTCCTGAGCGACTTGGAGCAACTCGAAGTCGAGGATTTTGCCGAGGAATTGCCCACTGAGGCCGCACCTGCCTTCAGCATTGAACTGCTAGGCGAAGGACAAGCCTTGCTGACCACTCGCTTCAGCGCAGCCGCTGGAACCTCGTACTTACAACAGGAAGGCGACGACGCGGTGTACGTCGTGAGTGGCGACGACTTCGCCGAGTTGGATCTGGATATAGACGACGTGGCGCAAGCGCCCAAAAAGCCGGCTGTACCCGCCGCCAGCAGCGAAGATCCCGACGACGGCGGCGCTGACAGTCCGTAATGTATCTCGGCGGTCTGCTCGCCGCGCTCGTCGTTCTCGCTGAGGGGCTGCACGCCCAAGCTCCTCGGGTCGAGGCGACTCTGGACACAGCGGTTGCTCGGGTCGGCGATTCCATCCGCCTGACTTTGACGCTCCACCACGACGCCACCGCGCGTCCCGAGGCTCCGGACCTGCCCCAGATTCTCCGGGATTTTTCCCCCCGTTGCGCCGACTGGCACCAACGCGAGGTCGCGACTGGTGTTGAGCTAGCGCAAGAATGTGAACTGCGTCTCTACGAATTGGGGCTGCACGAGGTGCCGGCCGTGGCCGTGCCCTTTGTTACTACTGTGGGCGACACGCTCCTCCGCGAGACCCAACCCTTAGCCATAGAAGTCATCAGCGCCCGGAGCGAAGGGGAGGACCAACTGCGCGACATCAAACCGCCCGTACTCATCAGTGGGGGAGTGCCGTTGTGGGTGGTCGTCGCAATTGGACTGATGGCGTTGGCGCTTTGCATACTCGGCGGCGTATGGCTCTGGCGTCGCCGCACCCGCACCCCAGAGCCTCCGCCTCCGCCCGAGCCGATAGACTACGCGGCTGAATTCGCGCGCATTGCCGAGAGCGGCCTGTTGGAACGCGGCGAGTTCAAAACATACTACTCGCTGCTGTCGGAGAATCTGCGCCGCTTCTTGGAGGAGAGCTTGGCAGTTGAAGCGATGGAGCAGACTACGTCTGAGTTGGCGGACGCGCTGCAGGGGGCTGAAGTCGAAGGCGCGATTAGACAGCAGATCATCGACTATTTGGCCGCGGCTGACTTGGTGAAGTTCGCCCGTTTTCATCCGGCGCTAGACGCGGCCCGGCGCGCTCCGGATGTCGGCCTAGCTATATTGCGCGCTATTGAGGAGGCGGTCGCAAGCCGCGCTGTTGAGGCCCATGCAGAACATCCGGTTTGAGAATCCCGAGTGGCTGTTGTTGCTGCTGTTGTTGCCCGTCTTGCTCTACAGCTATGTGCGCGCGCACCGGGGCCGCCGGAGCAGCGTGCAGTTTTCCGACCTCGGCGTGTTGCGCCGCGCCACAGCGTCGCTGTGGACCAAGCTCCGGCACGGCCTCCTAGTCTTGAAGCTACTTGGCTTGAGTTGCCTCATCGTAGCTATGGCCCGCCCGCAAGCCGGGCGCGAGGTGCGGGAAATATCGGGCGAGGGCATCGACATCATGCTGACCTTGGACATCTCGTCGAGTATGGAACTGAACGACCTAGACGAGGGCCAGAAGAGTCGCTTACAGGTGGCCAAGGAAGTGGTGGCCGACTTTATCGCTGGCCGCCACAGCGACCGCATCGGCATGGTAGTTTTTGCCGGTGAGAGCTTCACCCAGTGCCCGCTGACCCTCGACTACCGAGTATTGTTGGAGTTTCTCCAAGGCGTGGAGATCGCCAGCGAGGAATGGGATGGCACGGCTATTGGTATGGCGCTGATCAACGCCTGCAACCGCCTGCGCGACTCGGATGCCGAGAGCAAGGTGATTATCCTGCTGACCGATGGCGTGAACAACGCCGGTGAAGTCGAGCCGTTGACTGCGGCTGAGGTAGCCGCGGCCGTGGGCATTCGAGTCTATACGATTGGTGTGGGCAGCGACGGGGAGATTCGCCGGCCCGTGCGCGGGGTGTTCGGCACCCGCTATCAGACCGTCCAGGTGGAGATCGACGAGGAGACTTTACAGGAGGTGGCCGCGCGCACCGGCGGCCAGTACTACCGGGCGACTAGCGAAGAGAAGCTAGAAGCCATCTACCGCGAAATCGGCGAGTTAGAGGCGACCGAGATCAAATCCGAAATCCACCTGAACTATTCGGAGCGATTCGCCTTTTTTCTTTACGTGGGCTTGGGCTTGCTGTTGGTAGAGATGCTATTGGTCCATACCCGTTTCCGGTCTCTGCCCTGAGTTTCTATGCGCTTTGCGAACTTGTACAATTTTTGGTTGCTGTTGCTGTTGCCCTTTTTGGCGGCCTTTTTTGCCTGGGCGCTCTGGACGCGCCGCCGTGCTTTGGCGCATTTTGCCCGCGGTCCACTGGCCGAGAAGCTGACCCGCAACCTGAGCCGGGGCCGCCAGGTGGTCAAGTGCGTCCTATTGGGGCTGGGGACTTTCTTTGCGATCCTCGCGCTGACCGGCCCCCAATTCGGCACCCAACTCGAAATGGCCGAGCGCAAGGGCGTAGATGTGATGATAGTGCTCGACGTGTCGCGCAGTATGCAGGCCGAGGACGTCAAGCCGAGCCGCTTGGCGCGGGCCAAATACCAAATTCGCGGCTTGTTGGATTTGCTCCGAGGCGATCGGGTTGGGTTGGTGGTTTTCGCAGGCCAGGCTTTTGTCCAATGTCCGCTGACGACCGACTACGGCGCGGTAGAGCTGTTTCTCGACGTGCTGGACGCTGGAGCCATACCTGTCCAAGGGACGGCCATTGGCGACGCGGTGCGGCTAGCCGTGCGATCGTTTGAGGAGGGCGAGGGCCAGCACAAGGCCATCGTGCTCTTTACCGACGGCGAGGATCACGTGGGGCAGCCGCTGGCAGCGGCGCAAGCGGCGGCTGCACAGGGCGTGCGCATCTTTGCCCTAGGGCTGGGGACGCCCGACGGCGAACTCATTCCCACCGAGGAGGAAGGTGGAGGCGTGAGCTTTCACAAAGACAAGCGCGGCCAATACGTCAAAACCCGGCTCGACGAGAGTACCTTGCAGGACATGGCGCTGGAGACGGGGGGAGATTACTTTCGCACTACCTTGGGAGGAGCGGAATTGGACGCCTTGTACGGTCAGATCGCCGAGATGGATCAGCGCGAAATCGGCTCTACCCGCCTCACCCGCTATCAGGAGCGATTCCAATGGCCCCTATTGTTGGCTCTTTGCTGTTTCTTGGCCGAGGCTTTCTTAGGCGATGCGCGGGTGCAGGCCCGCGAGTGGAAGGGGCGATTCGCCTGATGGGTACACTATGGGTCCTCTTAGGGATCTGGCTGGTCGTCTGCGGAGCGACTGTGGGCGATCCCGTGGCCAGCAAGAGCGCCGAGGCGCTGGAGCACTACCAGCGCGGCGAGTACGATCAGGCTCTACAGCTCTACCGCGATGCTCTGCTCGACCAGCCCGACGCGCCCGAGCTACATTTCAACGTCGGGGACGCGCTTTTTAAGCGCGGCGAGTACGATCAAGCCCTGCGCGAATTTGAGCGGGTGCTCAGTGCCGAAGAGCAGAAAATCCAGGCGCAGGCCCATTACAACATGGGCAATAGCTTCTTTCAGCAGCAGGCGTTTGAACAGGCCGTCGCCGCGTACAAGCAGGCGCTGGAGCTAGACGCTGACGACGAGGATGCCAAGGTGAACTTGGAGTTGGCGCTGGAGAAATTGCAGGAGCAGCAAGAACAGCAACAGCAGGATCAACAGGACGATTCAGAAGAGCAGGAACAACAAGATCAACAGCAACAGAATCAACAGAATCAGGAGGAACAGCAGGAGGATTCGCAGCAGAATCAACAGCAGCAACAGGAACAGCAGGACGATTCAGAGCAGAATCAACAGGATCAGCAACAACAAGGTGGACAGGATCAACAGCAGGAGGAGCAGCCCGCCGAGCAGCAGTCTATTAGTCCCGAGGAAGCTCAGCAGCTCATGGATGCCCTCAAGAACCGCGAGTTGGAAGCTCAGAAGCGCCGGTTCCGCGCTACTGGCAGGGCGCAGGATAGGGACTGGTGAACGTGTGGCTGACCATACCGTTAGTGCTGTGGGTACTGGCGGCATCTAGCGTTTCAGCGGCGACGATACAGTTTGAGGCGTCCGTCGATCGCACGCGCGCTAGTCAGAGCGAGCCTATTCGCCTGACGCTCCGCATCACCTCTGACGAACAATTGGGCCAAGTGCCACCAGCGTTCGATCTAAAGGATTTCCACGTCGAGGGGCCAGCGACTAGCACGCGGATGGAGATGAGAAACACCAACATCACCTTCTCCCGCGAGCTAACATACGTTCTCTATGCCAAGCAGACTGGCACCTTCACAATCGGCCCGCTCCAACTAGAAATGGACGGCGAGTATTATCAAACCAAGCCCATTACCCTTGAGATCGTCCGCGGCACCAGTAGTGCACAAACCGGCCAAGCGGACAAACCCATCTTCGTGTTGGCTCGCGCCGACCACGAGCGGGCTTATGTGGGGCAGCAGGTCACTGTGTCCTACGACCTGTTCTACCGCATCCAACCGCATAACGTCAGCTTCAACAAGCTGCCGACCTTTGTCGGGTTTTGGACCGAAGACCTCTTTATCGCCCAACAGTTAGATTCGCACCAGGAGGTGCGCGGCAGCGTGTCCTTCAACGTCGCGCCGCTGAGACGCGTGGCCCTTTTTCCCACCAGCGCGGGAACGCACGCCGTCGGCACGCTGGCCGTTTCCTGCGACATTCCTCAACAGCGCTCGCGCCGCGGCGGCGTGCTCGACGACTTCTTCGCCGGCGATCCGTTTTTTGGCCGTTCTCGCTCGGTGCTCCTGCAAAGCGAGGAATTGCAAATCGAGGTCCTGCCGCTGCCCG
>VXZF01000026.1 GCA_009845645.1 Gemmatimonadota bacterium
AATAAAGGGATTTTACAGGCTGTCTGAACTTTAACAGCTCCAATCACTTAACTCGGGAGGGGTTATTATGCGGAGCATATATGAGGACTTGGCCGGTCTAATACGTCTGTTGGGGACGACTGCTCTGAGTCTCGTCCTCGTCGGTTCGTTCGTCGTCGGGCAGGCCGCGTGGTCCGAAGAGACTGAGGACGAGGACGAGGAGGGGGCCTATACCGAGGATATCTATCTGATGGAAGAAGCCATCGTCGTGGGATCGCGCCATGCGCCGCGCTCGGAGAAGGAGTCGGCTGCGCCCGTAGATGTGCTGAATGCCGACGAACTGCGCACGCAAGCTGCGGTCGATATGGACGACATGCTGCGCACCTTGGCTCCATCGTACAATATCCAGCGGCACGGCATTGACGACGAAGCAACCTTGGTACGCCCGGCCACTCTGCGGGGTCTGCCGCCGGACAACCTGCTGGTGCTGGTCAACGGCAAGCGCCGCCATCGCTCCGGCGTGATCGCACTGTTGGGTAGTTCGCTCAATACGGGATCGCAAGGGCCGGATTTGAGCGTGATTCCAGCTATTGCTTTGAGGCAAATGGAACTGCTGCGCGACGGGGCGGCAGCCCAGTACGGGTCCGACGCCATCGCCGGGGTGCTGAACCTGCGATTGCGCGAAGCCTCCGAAGGGGTGCTGGTGGAAACGCGAGGGGGCCAGTACTTCGAGGGAGACGGTAGTTTGTACCAAGTCGCCGCCAATGTCGGCCTGCCGCTTACTGAGGACGGTTTTTTCAACGTCAGCGTCGAGTACCGCCAGAGCGATCCAACCATCCGCAGCGGCCAACGCGCCAATGCGGCGATGCTGAGAGAGAGGGGCTATCCCGTCAAAGAGCCGGCGCAGATTTGGGGCAGTCCCGACCTCGATGGCGTGTGGAACACTTTTTTTAACAGTGGAGTTGATCTCGGCAATGGGACTGAAGCCTATAGCTTTGGCGGCTGGGCCAAGCGCCGCGCCGAAGGAGGCTTTTTCTTCCGGGCTCCAGGTACCTCCTCGGCGCGCAGCAGCGTATTTCGCATCGGCGATCAGCGAGCCGTAGCCGATCTCGACCCGGACGACGACATTGATCCCGCGAACTTGGAAGTGCCCTCTCTGGACGCCAGCTTCGACGAGACCCAAGCTTTCGTCGATGAGTACCAGGGCGATCTCTTTCTGTTCAACGAGCGCTTCCCGGGTGGTTTTACGCCGCGCTTTGGAGCGGATATCCGCGATGTGAGCTTGGTGGCCGGCCTGCGCAGTGCCCGCTCTGGCGGCCTTAAATGGGATGCCAGCGTCAGCGCCGCCCGCAGCAATATCGAATTCTTCATCTTCAATACCATCAACGCCTCGCTGGGGCCGGATACGCCGACGTCGTTCCGCCCGCGCGACTACATCCAGACCGAAGTCGCAGCCAACCTCGATTTCTCATACGCGATGGAGGTGGGCGGTTTGGCTTCGCCGCTCGGCCTCGCTTGGGGCGCGGAATGGCGCCAGGAGACCTTTGAGTCCGTGGCCGGCGATGAAGCCTCCTATGTGGTGGGCCCCTTTGCCGCTCAGGGTTTTAGCAGCGGTTCTAACGGCTATCAGGGGCTGCACCCGAATAACGCCGGCAAGTGGGATCGTCCCAACTATGCCTTGTACGTGGATTTGCAGGCGGACGTGGTGCCGCAGCTCCAGCTCGGTACGGCTGTGCGCTACGAGGATTTCTATCAAGACTTTGGCAATACCCTCAACGGCAAGCTCTCAGCCTTGTTGCGGGCTAGCGACCGGGTCAACTTGCGCTCGACGATCAGCACTGGGTTCCGCGCCCCGTCGCCCGGTCAGGCCAATCTCCGCGCCGTGACCACCGGCTTTTCCGGCACCGGCGGCTTGACCGAGCAGGGGCAGGTGCCGCCGACCCATCCCATTGCCGCGGCCTTGGGCGGCGAGGAACTGACCGAGGAGAAGTCCGTGGGATTTTCCGTCGGCACCACCATGGAACTCGCCGACGATTTTGATCTGACCCTCGACTACTTCGATATTGCCATCGAAGATCGCATCGCCCTGACTGGGAATATCAAGATCACCGACCAAATTGCCCAGATCATCCGGGACGATGAATCCCTCCAGGGCGTCAGCGTCCTCCAGGAAGTCAAGTTTTTCTCCAATGACTTCGACACCCGTACCCAGGGAATTGACTTGGTGCTGTCGTGGACGCGGACGTGGAACACCCAATCCCTGTCGCACGTCGATGTCGCCTATAATTGGACTCGGAACATCCTCGAGGACTTTTCGCAGGTGCGGACCGTCAGCGAATTCCTCGGCAAGCCTTTGAACGAACCGATCATCTTCAAGCTGATGACGCCCCGACGCGAGGTGGAACTGGCGGACATGAACCCCAATCATCGCTTGGTGCTGACCGGCAGCCACCAAATGGGGGCTTGGAACGGTATGTTGCGGCCCAGCTACTTTAGCGATTGGAAAGCCTGCCGCTTCCAGGACAACAGTTGCGGCGATCTCGATTCCTTTGACGGGGGCGTTATTGTCGATGCCGAAGTCGGCTACACCTTTGCCGAGCGCTATCAGTTGAGCGTGGGAGCGCAGAATATTTTGGACTCAGTGCCCGAAGCCGCGCCCGAGGAGACCGCCGGTCAGGGCAATCTGCGCCCGGAGAGCACGCCTTGGGATTACAACGGTGCTTTCTGGTACACGCGCTTGTTTGCGGAATTTTGATTGCAAGCCGTCTAAAGAGAGTCTGACCGAGCAGACGGTGGAAGATGCGGCCGAGCAGTACAAGCTCGGCCGCATTTCCATGAGAAGCTCTTTGCGCTTGGATGCTGCTCTGTTTCCGCGACCCCTAGTAGGCCACGGCCACGATGCGTCGCACGTTTCGGTCTCCAGCGTCGCCAGCGATGTGTAACTCAGCTATGTAGAGGCCGGGTGGTACGCGCTGGCCGTATTGGTCGCGGCCGTCCCAGTGCCATGTGATGTGGCCAGCTTGGCCGTCCCGCTCTTGGGCAAAAAGTGGCCGGCCGGACAAATCGTAGAGCCGCAGGTGTAAGGGGCGAGCGGAGAGCACGTTGATGAGGTCGAAGGAAACTAGGAGTTGGTCGTTTATTCCGTCGCCGTTGGGCGTAATGAGCACGGGGCTGAACGAGAGGTCGGCAAAGAGCTGATTGGCTACGGGCAGGCGCACGACGTTGGAACTGCTCTCGACCTGGGGTGCGGCGTCGCCTGGGTCAACAAGCTGCCGCACCTGCGCTTTTTGGCTGTCTTCGAGAAAGGCATCGAAGCGAGTTGCTTGCACATAGACCGGCGCAGTGAAGCGCAGCTCTACGAGTTGGCGGCTGCGGATGCGGCGCGGGAAGGTGACGCGAAAGCCCTGAGCGAGGGCCTCGGTAGTAACTTCGACAGACTCGCCATCGACAAATGCGGCGTCAAAGCGGGGAGCTGTGGTGGCTTCAATTGCAATTTGGTCGAAGCCATCGCGGGTCGTCACGGGCCTCAGGTAGTAGGAAAACTGGGTCTCTTGGCCGGGTGCGACCTGGAGGGGGAACACTTCGCCGACGACCTCGGACGCTAGGGGCTCGCTGAAATAGCCGGCCAGCCAGTAGAAGTGGGGAGCTTGCGTCGGGCTATCGGACACCAAGCGCACGTCCAGTTCCATAAAGCGGCGCGGAGAAGGCGACTGGAAGGCCGTGCCCGACGCGCTGTAGATATTGCTCCAGGGACTCCAGTCCGCCCCGGGAATGCGCGTGGTGTCGATTTTGCCCTTAAAACTGGGGATCAGTTTGTCGTAGCGCTTCTGGGTTACTTCCTTGCCATTTTTGTCGTGAAAAGTGTATTGCTCTACTACCTCATTGCCCGTGCGCGAGCGGATTTCGGTGTGGGTGCCCAAGGGAGTCTGGGCCTGCCACTCAATCGAGTTGAGATTCTTGCCGTTGCCTAGATCGATGAGCGGCGAGCGGAGACGGACCGCGAGGGGATAGCCTTCGCCGTACACTTGGATTTCTTCGGCCGAGCCAGATGCTCGGCAGCCCCAGCTCGCGGCGGCGTCGGGCACGGTTGTGGCGCAGGCGGCGTCCCAAACTAGCCAAGCGATGCGTACGTAGCGGGCCGGCAAGGTGGGGAACTGGTGGTCGGCTAGCCCGGCCCTGTGGTTTTCGCTGTCGGGGAACCCGGCAAAGTGCCGCGTCCAGCGGCGGGTGCCGTCGGGGGCGATGGTGCCGTCCGAAGTGAGAACCTCGTAGTTTTTGTAGCTGAAGGAACGCGGACCGCTGGCCCCGGCCCGGGTGCGCAGTAGGTGTTCGCCGAAGCCACCGCGGATGGCTATGCCGGTAATCAGGCGCACGAAGTCCACTGGATAGACGGCCCCTAAGTCGATGGTGATGTGGCTCCAAGTGTCGTAGGTGTTGCGCGGCTCGCGCCCGTTGCGCCAGCGATTGAAGATCGAGCCATCGACTAGATTGAGCGCGTTACCCAAGGTGACTTCTTCGGCGCGGACAAAGGGGTCGATGACTATGTCGATAGTTCCGCCGCGCTCGATGAGGTTGAGGGTGAGATTGTCGCCGATGCTCTGGACCTCGACAGCGACGAGCCGGGCGTCGGGGACGTGCTTGAGGTTGCGGATTTGTAGGTAGCGGATCGGCGTCAGGTAGAGCGCGTCGCCCGGGGCGAATGCGACGCGGTGGCGCGCGTTTTCCTTGAAGCGTTCCTTAATGCGGTAGATCAGGGAGCCTTCAATCGGATTGGCTACTTGGTCGAGTTGCGGCTCGCCAGAGGAGAGCAAGAGATCGAACAACTCAAAAGGAGGCGCGTCGGCGGCAAAAATGAGTGCGATGCTGTGCGCCGAGACGCTGCGGCCGAGGTCGATTTCCACGAACCAGTCGTCCGGGTCGTCGTCCGGGCTAGGTGCCCAGCCGGTTGCTGGGTCGCCGTCGAGAAGCGCGGTCGCGTCCCTGGGGTTGGAGCCGGCCCAGCGGATGCCGCCACCTAAAGCTGTGGCGTCGAGCACGGCATCTACGCCCTTTTGGATGCGCATCGGTTGGATCGCGCCGGTGGGGGCGATTTTGACTGCGCCCATCGGCACTTGCCAGCCGCGCCAATCGCGCATGGAAGCAAAGCGCAACTGGTCTGCACTCGCGCTACAGGCGAGTAGGACGAGGAGGACGGAGGCAATGGACATGGTATATTGCAAAGTACTTTTACCGACTGTGTAAATCAACTTGGACGCTATGTTTATGGGACGCATTGTGCTAGGAATCGCCGTGCTGGCTGTGGTGGGCTACGTTTTGGCCGCGGCCTATCTCTATTTTTTTCAGGAACAATTCGTTTACAGGCCGAGTACTCGCATAGAGGCCACGCCGGCCTCGGTGGGGATGTACTACGAGGAAGTCGCGCTAGTCGCCAGCGACGGCGTACGGCTGACCGGATGGTACCTGCCATTGGCCGACGCGCGGGGCACGGTACTTTTTTGCCACGGCAATGCGGGCAACATATCGCATCTACTCGCAGTGGCCAAGGATGCACATCGGTTGGGTTTGGGAATTCTGCTGTTTGACTATCGCGGCTATGGTCAGAGCGAGGGGACACCCTCTGAGGAAGGAACGCACCGCGATGCCGAGGCGGCTTGGAATTATTTGGTGCAGGAGGCTGGGCTAGCTCCGGATCAGATCGCGATTATCGGCCGCTCGCTGGGCGGGCCGATTGCCACACGGCTGGCGCGAGACAAGGCACCGGCCGCCCTGTTCTTGGAGGAAACCTTTACTTCTATACCCGAGTTGGGCCGAGAGTTGTATCCGATCTTTCCGGTTGACTTGCTCGCCCGCTATCAGTATCCCACGCTGGAGTACTTAAAACAGGTCCAATGCCCAGTGCTGATAAGTCATAGCCGCGGCGACATGTTTATTGTATTCGAGCACGGCCAGCGGCTATACGAGGCCGCCAACCAGCCCAAGGCGTTTACCGAACTGCGGGGCGGCCATAGTTCGGCCTTTAGCGAGGATGCGGCTACGTATGAAGCTGGGGTGGAGGCGTTTTTGACGGAGGTGTTGGGATGGTGATTGAGGGGATGACGTTATGTAGGGGCGACCAGCCGGTCCTCCTACCACAAACCAACCTGTGGAGGTAGAGATGAGCACAACGAAGAAGGGCGAGGTCGTCCGATTGGCGATGGTGGGTTGCGGCGGCATGGCCGGGGCGCACTTGCGGGGGTACGAAGAGCTGTTGGAAAAGGGCGAGACGCGGTTCCGCATTGTCGCGGCTGTAGATGAGGTGTTAGCGCGTGCCGAGGATTTTGCTGCGCGCATCAACGGGTTCGCTGGCTGGGAGGTCAATGCCTATGCGAGTGTGGCCGAGTTGCTCGCCGGGGAAGATGCTCTCGATGGGGCCGATATATGCAGCCCGCACGGTCTGCACCACGTGCTGGCCTGCGAACTGCTAGAGGGTGGGGTTAACGTGCTGGTCGAAAAGCCGATTGGGGTCACGGTGCGGGCCTCGAAGAAGATCGCGCAGACGGCGCAGCGCTGCGGGCGGGTCGCTGCCACGGCTGAGCAATGCCGCCGCGCCTTGGGCCAGCGCACCATCCACTGGGCCTTTAACGACGGCCTGTTAGGTACGCCGAAGATGTGGTGGGCCGTGCAGGCGGGGTGGAACGATCCGACCCAAGTGCCCAATTGGCACTGGCGCATTGATCGCAAGTTAGGCGGCTGCGGCATGGTCATGGACAGCGGGGCGCACTGGGTTGACACCATGCGCT
>VXZF01000212.1:0-3574 GCA_009845645.1 Gemmatimonadota bacterium
GTGTCGCTTCCTTCAAGGACGACCGTTGGAATGGCCCGGCTTCCTTTGCCGGTGCCCGCTTTGCCGAACGCGCCCTCTTCTGGCGAAACCAGTTTCTCGCCACAACCGACTTTGCCGCGGCCCGCGCCGACGGGGAGATCTCCTTCAACCGAGCCACTTTCGCCGACCAAGCTCACTTCGCTGACTTCACCTTCGCCCAGGCCGCCCACTTCACTAACGCAACTTTCGCCCGTGTGAACTTTGGCGGCAGCTACTTCCGCAAAGAGGCCGATTTCAGCGGCGTCCAGGCTCAGACCCTGCGTTTCAACGCCTTTTTTAACCGCACCCTCGACCTGCGCCGCGCCGCTATTGGCACCCTCGATCTGCATCCGGGTGTCCAAGCCGATTCAACCTTCGCCGCAAGCGCCCAACTCTACTTGCAGCAAGCCTATTTCGAGCGCCTTCGCGTCCGCTGGGCGCACGTGCACCACCGGCTAGCCACTGCCGACTCAGTGTCGTTCGCCGCGCTCGACCCTGCCTACAACAGCCTGCGGCACCACTTCCTCGCCCAAGGACTAAAAGACGACGCTATAGCCTGCGAGATCGAGCGCCTAGACCGCCAACGCCACGCTCTTAGCTGGGCCGCTCCCAAACGTTGGGGGTTGGAGCTGTGGAATCTCTGTTCTCGCTACGGCACTGCTCCACTACAACTCGTCCTCTGCATCCTCGGCAGCATCCTCCTCTGGGCGCTGGTCTATCGGCTGGCCTCTAGCACTCTGCGGTCCGCCAACGGCGACGAACGTCCCACCTTCGCCGACTGCATCGGCTTCAGCATCCACACCTTTACCCGCACCGATCCCTATCCCTGGTACGCGACCGGCAAGCTCAAACTCTTCGCCACCTTCCAAATTCTGCTGGGCTGGGCCTCGATCGGCTTATTGCTTGCCGTGATCCTGGCGCATCTGCTGTGAGTACTTTGTGGCCTTGGCTAGCCGCCCTTGCGCTGTTGGGCGGTTGCACCGCTGAACCTCCTGCGTCCACTACCTCAATCCACTTTGTCGATGTCGGCCGGGACGCCGGCTTGGACTTTACCCATTTCAACGGCTTTTCTGGAGAGTACTACTACGTCGAGACATTCGGTGCCGGGGCCGCCTTCCTCGACTACGATGGCGATTGGGACCTCGACCTCTACTTAGTCAACGGCACCTACCTAAAAGGGCTTCCCCCCGACCCTCTACCGCGCAATCACCTCTATCAAAATCAGGGGCAAGGAACCTTCCACAACGCAAGCGGCCCCACTGCCGCAGCCGACCCAGGATACGGCTTCGGGGTCTCGGCCGCCGACTACGACGGCGATGGCGATCAGGACCTCTTCGTCGCCAACTACGGCCCCAACGTCCTCTACCGCAACGACAGCGGCACCTTTACCCGCAATGAGGCCGGCGTCGAAGACCCACGGTGGGGCACCAGTGCCGGTTTCTTCGACTACGACTTGGACGGCGACCTCGACCTCTTCGTCGCCAACTACGTTCACTTCAGCCTCGACGCCAATATCGTCTGCAAGGTCGGCAAGACCCGCTCCTACTGCGAGCCAGCCGCCTATGCCCCAATCGGCGACATCCTCTACCGCAACGACGGCGACCGCTTCACCGACGTCACCGACCCGGCTGGCATCACCTTAGAAGGCCGTGGCCTCGGTGTAGCCTTTGCCGACTACGACTTGGACGGCGACACCGACCTCTATGTGGCCAACGACGGGACGATGAACTTTCTCTACGAGAACCAACGCGGCACTTTCGCCGAGGTCGGGCTGGCGGCCGGCACCCGCTACGACGAGCACGGCCACGCCGAGGCTGGCATGGGCACCGACTTCGGCGACTACGACCGCGATGGCGATATGGATCTTTTCGTCACTAATTTTGCCTTTGAGACCAACACGCTCTACCAAAACGACGGCCAAGGCCAGTTCGCCATCGCCTCTGGGCGGCTTGGGCTAGGCGAGGCCTCGCTCCGGCCCCTCGGCTTTGGCACCCGCTTCCTCGACTACGACAACGACCGCGACCTCGACCTCTTTGTCGCCAATGGCCACGTCATGGACGTGGTCGCCGAATGGGATTCGACTCAGACCTACCGCCAGACCAACCAGCTATTCCGCAACGAGGACGGCCAACGCTTCACCGACGTCTCTGCCAGTATGGGCTCAGCCTTCGCCCAAGCCAATGTCGGGCGCGCCACGGCCGTGGCCGACTACGACGACGACGGCGATCTCGACCTGCTGATCACCACGGTGGCCGCCCCACCGCGCCTGTTGCGCAACGACGGCGGCAACCGCCACCACTATCTGCAAATCTTCCTCACTGGTCGCACCCATCCCGATGCCCTTGGTGCCCGCGTAGCCGTCACTGCTGACGGCATTCGGCAAACGCAGGAGCGCCAATCGGGCAGCAGCTATCTCTCCAGCCACGACCCGCGGCTGCACTTCGGCTTGGGAACGGCCACCCGCGTCCGCGTCGAAATCACGTGGCCTTCCGGTCAAGTGCAGACCCTCGAAAACGTCGCCGCCGATCAGATCCTCCGCATCGAAGAACCGTAGAAGTCACTTTGACGAAAGTAACTTACCCATGGAGCGACCCAATATCCTCTTCATCCTCTCCGACCAACACAGCAAATTCCACCTCGGCTGCTACGGCGACCCGCTGGTGCGCACCCCGCATCTCGACCGCTTGGCCAGCGAGGGCATGCGCTTTGCCAATGCGTACACCCCCTCGCCTTTGTGCGTGCCAGCGCGCATGGCCTTTATGACCGGGCGACGACCTAGCGCCAACCAAGTCTGGGGCAACGACCACATCCTCAACTCGGCGCTGCCGACCTGGGCCCATGCCGTGGGCGCGGCTGGATACGAGACCGCGCTGATTGGCCGCATGCACTTTGTCGGTCCCGACCAGCGCCACGGCTTTGAGCGCCGCCCCATCGGCGAGTACAGCGCTCTGCATCCGGGTGCGGCCCGACAGGGCGGTCCCATGTTCAAGAACATCCCCGCCAGCACCTCGGGTCAGACCCGCGAATGCGTCGAGATAGCCGGGTACGGCCGCACTACGTACCAAGCCTTTGACGACCGCGTCGCCGAGGCGGCTTGCGCCTATTTGGCGGAAAAGGCGCGAACGCGCGACCGGCCCTTTGCCGCAGTAGCGGGCTTTGTACTGCCGCACTGCCCATTCTTCGCGCCCAAGGATCTATACGATTACTATTACGACCGCGTCGATGTGCCGCAACCCGACCCGACCGGAGAGCCAGCGGCAGTGGCCAATTTCAAGAAGCGTCGCCTCATTGACGAACCCCTGCCCGCAGAGCGCATCCGCGTGGCGCGGGCGGCCTATTTTGGTCTGTGCGAATACTTCGACCGCAAAGTCGGCCAACTCCTCGACCAACTCGACGCGACTGGCTTGCGCGACAATACGTTAGTGATCTACTCCAGCGACCACGGCGAAATGGCCGGCGAACACGGCTGTTGGTGGAAGAGCAACTATTACGAAGGCTCGGTCGGCGTCCCCCTCATCGCCCGTTTGCCCGGCGCGATACCAGCGGGCGTAGAAAA
>VXZF01000212.1:3674-6756 GCA_009845645.1 Gemmatimonadota bacterium
TCGGCGTCCCCCTCATCGCCCGTTTGCCCGGCGCGATACCAGCGGGCGTAGAAAATCCAGTGCTGTGCAATTTGCTCGATTGGGCACCTACCGCCGTAGAAGTAGCCGGCGGTGAGCCTCTACCCTCCACCGACGGCCATTCCCTGTGGCGCGAACTACAGGGCTATGCAGATGACGCCCGCCCCAATACCACCTTCAGCGAACTGGGGCCCTCTCGCGGCGATCCCCCTTCGCGCATGATCCGGCAGGGACCGTGGAAACTCTACAAATACCACGACAACACCCCACCGGCTTTGTTCAATCTGGCGGACGATCCAGAGGAATGGAACGACTTGGGCAGCGCTGATGCTTACGCTGCCGTGCGGCAAAATCTGCTCGACCAACTCTACGTCCATTGGAATCCCGAGCAGGTTGCCCAACGCAGCGCCGAACTAACGCGGGATGCACAAGTGCTGACGGCGTGGGGACGGGCAGTGCAGCCCCTGCACGAAGATACTCTGCCAGTCGCAGACGTCGAGGACGTAGTGCGCTGTTGAGGGGCTTGCTTCACATATACGACAGAAAATGTCCAGTCTCGCCCAACACGCCGTCAATGCACAGCCACAACCCGGCCGCGGTCGCCTCGCCCAAAATTAACCCTAGGAAAAACGACTTGGCCCGTTCGTAGAGCAGCATCCCACCCCATTTGACAATGCCCAGCTTGAGCGCCCACGCGATGAGCACCGAAAACCACACCTGATTAGCCAGCCAGCCGACGCTGACGATAAACCCCAGCGGGTGCAACGGCCACCAGTAAAACCGATGATGCCCCCACAAGAGCACAGCCTCAAAGAGTCCACCGATGCCAGTAAACAACCAACCGCGCATATCGGCTGGCAGCGGATCAACGATCGGCCGCGCCATATCGGTAAACGTGCGATTGGCCTGACGGGTCATAAAAAACGGATGCAAATTGATCCCGCCGTGCTCGTAGCACACCTGAAAAATAATCCACGTCGCCCCGGCCAAACTCACCACTAACGCCAGCGCCATCCCCCAAAACAGCCGCCTTTTAGAGCCAACCACCGCCTCGGCCAGCTTGAGCGAATTGGCCGCGGCAATCATCGGAAAGAGCCGCATCTCAGACTGCCAGACGTACGTAAAAGTCAGGGCCGTCAGCCCCTTGGCTCCAATCACCGGTGCGCCAACAGCGGAGATGACGAAAAACGCCGCCACCATCGGCGAGCGCGCCGTCGCCAGCCCGGCCGTGGCCACCGCCCGCGTGACGAACACGTAGAAGAGCAAGCACACCAGCAAAAACAGCGGCAAAATCGCCAGCGGCACCCCAGATGCCCACAGCCACACGCCCACAAAGAGCAGGCTGACCAAAAAGCCAAAGACCGCCACCCGATAGGAGAGCATTTCCCCCGCATCATCCACCGCTGGGTCGCCGCGCCACGCCTTGCGCCACACCGCCGCCAAGTGCCGCCGCCCCATCCACAAGGTGTAGGCGACGAAAATCAAACAGGCCCCCATCACCTCGTGCGTCAGATCCGCAGCCTGCGAGTAGGAGTAGAGACTGAGCTTTTCGGTGCTGGCAATGCCCAACGAGATAAAAATCCCCTCTTGCGCCTTGTTAAAGAGGTAGAAAAACCAAATCGAAAAGGAAATGTTTAGGTTGACCAAATAGAAAAAGCCGATCCACGCGTACACCCAGTGCAGGTTCAGCTTCGGCCCCTCGCCGATCCACGACAGCAGCCCAGCCGACTGAATCGGCTTCGGCACCGCCGGGAAGTAGTAGTGCAATGCCGTGAGCGACAGCAGGACGAACGGCACCGCAAAGCCCATCCACAACAGCCGCTGCTTAAAAAGCGGCCCCAGCTTAAACCCCGGTCGGCCCTCCTCCACCATCTTGAGCGGCAGTTGCACCATGGGATAGGCCAGCCGCTCGTGCTGCGACCACTGCCGATGCAGAATGGAGCTCATGCAGAGCATCATAAAACTCAGCACCAAAAAGAACACGTACCAATAGCTTAGAGTCTCGCTCCAAGCCCCCCACGGAATGCTCTCCCCAGGCGACAGCCCCTCGTGCAAATCGACAATCGCCTGCCGATCCTGCGGTGCCAGCCACGGCGTCACGTGAGGAAAGAAAATCTCACCCCAGTTATTCTCCGGGGTCGCGTAGTAGTACAGCCCACTGATGATCGGAATCAGATAGCCGACAAACGCCTGCGTTGGCACGGCCGACGCCAACAGCATCATCGCATAAATGAGCACTAAATCGGCCCGCCCCAAGGCGAGACCACGACCCAGTGCCCGCAACAGAGTATTAACCACCACCACCAAGACGAAAAACAGAAAGATCGCCCCAGGCGACGAACTGTTGAGCGCCATGTACGACCCTTGCAGCATAATCACCGCGTAGGGTGCCCCCACGCCGATGCACAAGGCCAACAGCGCCCCAACCGCAAATCCCCGCCAAGTAAAGGACGCCGACTGTTCCGCTGCCGACTGTTCCTCTACGCGCTCTTCGGCCTGCTCGGCCGCCAGCGCCCGCGCCGACTCCACGTGCTGGACGCGCTCAGCCTCCCGGAGCGCGTACCAAATCAACATCTGCTTGCGCAGAGCCTCTACCAGTCGCAGGTTGAGCCGCTGCCAGTAGTGATGCTCGCCGCTTAGCCGACGCAACCGGACTTCCATCGCCCGCGCGCGCTCCCCAGCCGGCACAAACTCCACGACCACCTCTTGACTCACCCCCAAGTCAAACGGGGCCAGCCACAGCGCAAACGAGAGGCGATAGCCATCGGCCTGCGCAACTTGCATATCCTCGACGTAAAAATCCCCCAGCGTCGCCCGGCCAAAGGCCCCAAAGTAATTGGCCAAAAAGCCGCACACCCCCTCGACCTCTCCCTCGCCGAGCATGAAGGGGAACTCAAACAGCCATTCGTCGCCATTAGGCGGGTCCTGCCGCCAGCGCCGCACCACGTCTGGCACGGCCTGCCGCGCCGCCTGCCGCGCCGGATAGATCGTCGATAGCAACACTACTCCCATTACCGCCAGCGCGGCCCCAATCGCCGCCAGCGACGAGTAGTTCAAGGTAATG
>VXZF01000621.1 GCA_009845645.1 Gemmatimonadota bacterium
CGCGCACGGCGGCAACGACTACTGGGAAGCTGGCCTTGTCGAACCCCATATCGTGTTGGCCGATTTCATAAAAATCCTACATCCCGACCACCTGCCGGAACACGCGCTCAAGTTCTATAAAAAACTAGATTGAGACGCCGTGGCGACTGCTCCCACCACCACTCCTTGGCCTCGGCTGGGGCCGCGCTGGGGACTCTTCCTCGGGATGGCCGCGGCCTTGCTCGGTTTTTTTGCGCTTAGTTTGGGCGTGGGGTCGGTGTCCATTCCCCTCGATGCGGTGGTCGCCATCCTGTGGGGTGAAACCGATCAAAAGCCGAGTTGGAGCCACATTATTTACGCGATCCGTCTGCCGCGTGCACTCACTGCGGTGTTGGCTGGCGCGGCCCTGAGTGCCAGCGGTTTGCAAATGCAGACCCTGTTCCGCAATCCCCTCGCCGACCCCTTCATCCTCGGCATCAGCGCCGGAGCTAGTCTGGGCGTGGCGTTGGTCGTCTTGGGTACGGGCGTCACTGGGGCAGGGCTGCTGGTCGGTTTGGGTCTTTTGGGGCAGGTTGGTGTGGTCGCCGCGGCTGTGGCTGGGGCGGCGCTGGTGTTGGGCTTGGTGCTTTTCGTGGGGCGGCGCGTGCAGAACACTATGACCTTGCTCATCCTCGGCCTCATGTTTGGCTATCTGACCAGTGCCGTGGTCAGCGTGTTGCTCTACTTCAGCATACCCGAACAGGTGCAGACTTACGTCCTGTGGACCTTTGGCAGTTTTGGCGCGGTCGCTTGGGGTCAACTCACCTTTTTAGCGCCGGTGGTGCTTGCCGGTCTGGTGCTTGCTAGCCTGCTAGTTAAACCGCTCAATGCCTTGCTGCTCGGCGAAACCTATGCGCGCAGCATGGGCTTGGGTGCGCGGCGGGCGCGATTATGGATCATTGCGAGCGCCGCGCTGCTGGCTGGCGCGGTTACGGCCTATTGCGGTCCCATTGGATTTTTGGGCGTGGCTGTGCCGCATTTGTGCCGCGCTCTTTTCAACACTTCGGACCACCGCGTACTGCTGCCGGCTAGTGTGCTCTTGGGCGGCATTTTGGCCTTAACTGCGGATCTAGTGGCCCGTTTGCCCGGCAGCGAGGCCACCCTGCCGCTCAACGCGGTCACCGCCTTGATCGGCGCGCCCGTGGTCACTTGGATCATCCTACGCCGCCGCACGTTGCGGCAGGCTTTTGCCGCTTGAACGCCGTGGCTGCGACCATTCTACAAACGCGCGACCTGTGCATTGGCTATGCGCCCAAGCGACGCCCGCGCGTTGAAGTGGCTGCGGACATTGGCGTGGAATTGCTCAAAGGGGAACTGGTCTGCTTGTTAGGCCCCAATGGTGCGGGCAAATCCACACTCATGCGCACACTGGCTGGTCTGCAAAAGCCGCTGGCTGGTGAGGTGAACCTTGAAGGCCGCGACCTTCACGGGCTGACCGAGAGCGAACGGGCACGGCTGTTGGGATTGGTTCTGACCGAGCGGGTAGATGTGGGGAACTTGTCGGCCTATGCACTCGTGGCGCTGGGCCGCTATCCGTACACGGGATGGGATGGTCGTCTTTCTGCGGCGGACGAAGAGATGGTGCGCTGGGCTATTGACGCGGTGGGGGCTAGGGAACTGGCCGCGCGCAGCGTCGGCGAATTGAGCGATGGCGAACGGCAAAAGGTGATGATTGCCCGCGCCTTGGCACAGGAACCAGCAGTGCTTCTACTCGACGAACCTACGGCCTTTTTGGACTTGCCGCGCCGCGTCGAAATCGTGCAGTTGTTGCGGCGTTTGGCCGGTGATAGTGATCGCGCTGTCTTGCTCTCCACGCACGATTTAGATTTGGCCCTGCGCTGCGCCGACCGCCTCTGGCTGCTGCCGCTGGACGGGCCCTTGCAAACTGGGGCACCGGAAGACTTGGTGTTGAGCGGGGCTTTTCAGCGGGCGTTTGCGGATGTGGAATTCGACCCGGCCATTGGTTCGTTTCAGCTAACGCGAGAGCCGGAAGGGGAAGTTGGCTTAGTGGGAGAAGGGCTCCATGCCCTGTGGACGGCGCGCGCGTTGGAACGGGCGGGGTTTCGCGTGGTGGAAGACGCGCCGACATGCGTCGAGATCATCCACGACAACGGCGACACGGCTTGGCGGCTTCACACTGCGGCGAGTCAGCGAGTTTGCACCACCTTATACGAATTGGTCAAGTGCTTGAAACTAGACGCGATTGATTAATGCTTCTCGGGTGACTTGTGCATTTTCAGACAGCTCTGTTTGTTCCACAGAATCAGCGCCACCGGAGAGTTAGGATCTTCCGGTTCGATTGGAGAGTGTCACAGCCTCGTCGGGGCCAGCGTCCAGGCTTGCAGCGGTTGCACCTTGGCCGCACCCCCGCGCGCAAACAGGCTGACGCCGATGCTGTCGGTTCGCGTCGGATAAATGCGCTGGGTCACGCATTGCCGGCGGTTGGCAAAGACTTCAAGGATCGAACGGTCCAGGAAGATGCGCAGGGTCAGCAGCTCGCCCGGAGTCAGTTCGAACGGCCCTGCCTGGGCGGTGACGTACTGTTCACTCTCGGCCAGATGCGGCAGGAGCCTGCGGTAGCGGGTGTAGCGTATCTCGCGGTCGAGCGACGACCGGCTGACGTCGACTCGCAGCACGGCGGCTGCGGCGTCGTAGGAGACTGCGGTTTCTTCTTCGCCTCCTGGGGAACGCCGCACTTTCAGCCCCACTTCCCGCGCTTCCTGGGGATCGATCTCAACGATCAGCTCCAGACAGTCGCCGCCGATCCCCTCGACCGCCACCTCGGAATCGGCGGGCACGTCAATGGACTCGTGCCCGCGGGGATTCAACCGCAACACTTCGAGTTCTGGGACAGGGTCAATCAGCAGGTGACCGCCGGGATCCAGCGACAACAGGCGCGGAACGGTCATAACGCCCGACCAGCCCGAGGCGCGCTCGCGCTCGTTGCCGCGCAGTTCGCGGACCCAGTCGAAGAAGATGCGTCGGCCGTTTGCATCCAGCAGGGTTCGCGGGCCGCCGAGATGACCTCCTTCCCAGCTCATGCGTCCGTGAATGTCTGGATAAAACCGTTCGTCTCGGACTTGGCCGATGTAGTACTGGGATCCCTGCAGATGGCTGCAGAAGAGCAGCATGTGCCGGTCGCCGAGCGGGAAGAAGTCCGGCACGGCGCAGTCTTCGCCGCCTTCGGTCCACTCTCGCCGCGACTGGTAGAACAAATCGACGAACTCCCAGGTGCGCAGGTCTGGCGATTTGAACAGGTACGCCGCGTCCCCTTGGTCTTGCGGGTCGCGTTTGTTGATGGCGGCGTAATAGAGGTCGCCGGCCAACCAGCCGCAGGGGTCGTGGATGGTGTAGCGGCCGAAGTCGGCGCTTCCTTCTTCTGGCTGGGGGATCACCGGGTTGTCCGGGTCTTTCGTCCACTCGATCAGCAGATCATCGCTGCTGCGGGCGAGGCAGAGGCCGTCGGGGTTGCCGTAGTAGATCAGCGTTGGAATTCCTTCCTTGCTGATCAAGGCTCCGCCGCTAAAGCAGCCGACGCGGTCCGGGCCATCCGCTTCTGGCGTCAGCGCCACCGGATGGTGGACCCAATGTACGAGGTCGGCACTGGAGGCGTGGCCCCATTGGATGAGGTTCCAGTAGGCACCATCCGGGTTGTACTGATAGAAGATGTGGTAACGGCCCTTCCAGAACAGGGCTCCGTTGATGTCGTTCATCCACGCGGCTGGCGGCGTGAAGTGATAGGCTGGCCGATGCGGATCGCGGGCAAAGGCGTCGGCGAGGTCGCCGGCCTCCCGGATCCGCGCTTCCATCTGTTCTATCTGGTTTTCAGTAGTCATGGGTTCGCTCGCGGGTTGGCTGCCCGGGATTTCGGGCAGCGGGCTTTGGGAAGATAGGCAACGGAGATGGAAGCTGTCGAGGATTCAAAAGTGCCACTCTGGTCCGTATGGTCGAATTTCAGATCTCCACTTGGGAGATGGAACAGAAGCAGCATTTTTTTTAGGCGAGGTTTTCGGTAGTCCTCGACGAGTTGGATGCAACCGCTTGACGCTTCTCGGGAGAATCGTGCATTTTTCAGATACCTTATAGCTTATATCCTCAGAGGATAGACGATGCTGGAGCATGGGCGTATTGCCAACGAAGAGTTAAAAATGGAGACATAGCCATGGCGCAGCAATTGAATGATTCGACAGATCTGAGCACCCGAATTACTATCGATCCTGAAGTCTGTCATGGGAAACCCTGCATTCGCGGCCTGCGGTATCCTGTCGAGACGATCTTGGAGCTATTGAGTGCAGGGATGACGCACGAGGACATCCTAGCTGATTACGACGATTTGGAGACGCAGGACATACTCGCCGCTTTGGACTTTGCCGCCCGCTTGAGCCACGTCAAACGGATGCGGAAACTGAGAGGATGAATTTTTTAATTGATGCCCAACTTCCTCGTCGTCTGGCTCATTGGCTGCGCGAAGTAGGACATGACGGAGTGCATACTAGGGATTTGCCCTTGGGGAACCGGACGCCGGATTCCGCCGTAAATGAAATCTCTCTGCGCGAACGGCGAGTAGTTGTCACCAAAGACGAAGACTTTGTCGATTCCTTTTTGATTCACCGTCAGCCATACAAACTGCTGTTGGTATCAACGGGTAATATCAGAAATGTCGAATTGGAACTGTTGTTTCACCAAAATATCGAACAAATCGTTGAATCATTTGATAGGTACGACTTCATAGAAATAGATCGCACTGCACTGATTTTCCATTTCTAAACGGCGTTGTTCCATGACTCGAATTATCTCCCTCCTGCCCAGCAGTACTGAAATCATTTGCGCCCTCGGCTGTGGCGAGCGCTTGGTTGGCCGTTCCCACGAGTGCGACTATCCTGCCGGCGTCGGCGACCTGCCTGCCTGCACGGCTCCCAAATTCGACCCAGACGGAACATCGTATCAGATTGATCAGCGGGTCAAAGCCATCCTGCAGGAAGCTACTTCGGTGTACCGGGTGGACGCCGACCTGCTCGACGAGTTGGCACCGGATTGGTTGGTGACGCAATCGCAGTGCGAAGTGTGCGCTGTCAGTCTCAAAGACGTCGAGGAGGCTGCCTGTCAATTGGTGCGCTCGCAGCCTGCCATTCTATCGTTGGAGCCCAACGCCTTGGCCGATGTCTGGAGCGATATCGAGCGGGTGGCTACGGCGCTAGAAGTGGAGGACAGGGGCGGCACCTTAGTGGCCCAATTGAGGGATCGGCTAGATCAGATCGCCGCTCGCACTCGCCATATCAACCAGCGTCCGCGTATTGCCTGCATCGAGTGGTTTGAGCCGCTGATGGCCGCGGGCAATTGGATTCCCGAATTGGTGGAGATCGCCGGTGGGCACAACCTCTTTGCGAAGGCAGGGACGCATTCCCCTTGGCTGTCGTGGGAGGAGCTAGTGGAAGCCGAGCCGGAGATTATCGTCCTGATGCCTTGCGGTTTTGATATGCCCCGTTCACAGAGCGAGTTGCCAGTTCTGACCCGACATCCGCTGTGGTCTCGGCTGCAAGCCGTGCAGCAGGAGCAGGTGTTCCTCACCGACGGCAATCAGTTTTTCAACCGCCCGGGGCCGCGCTTGGTGGAGTCGGCTGAAATTCTCGCCGAGATTTTCCATCCCCAACACTTCGGCGGCGTGCACGAGCATCGGGGATGGGAGCGGTGGGTTTGATACATTGCCTTGAGGAGCAACAGGAATATCAAAAAGCCTTATCAAAATCCCTAGCGGTCTGCATCTAGGCTCTTCTGAACTTCTCTGGAGTGCGCTTGATGGTTTATTATGCCGCGTTAATCGGTTTGTTGGATTTCGTGCGTCTCTGTTTCCCCGGGTACGAGACAGGCGAGGCTCTCGATAGCTGGCAACGCGAACGGGAGATCAAGTGCATTGATCTGTGATTCCACATACTGTCGCGCAGCCGCCATGAGATCCGCAACGTCGTGCGCCGGGTGTCCATCCGCGAGGACCGGGCTTCTAGGCTTGTCAGCCAGCGGGTTCAAGCGCTGTATCAGCTCCCAGTCGTGAAGCAAGGTCCATGCACCGTCAGCACCGGCTTGAACACCCACGATAACGGTGCGAATGGAGCCATCTGCGCCGGTTATCCGATCCCGTACGGCGAACACGAAAATCGACGCGTCTAGGCCCACAATGGCCCCGAACGTTGCGGGAAGATTCACCGCATCGAGCACCGCTCTATCGACGACCCGCAGTCCGACCCCCGCGACATCCTCTCCGTCTTTTGGTCGCGGTTCCCGGGCAAAGAGAAGGCCGTACCGATCGACTGCGGAGATGGTGAAGTCGTCCTTCCACTCGTCCGGTGGTCGGAAACTCAGGTGACGATCAGCGGTCTGGTCGGGCCGCCGACCTCGAACAGCAAGGACCGCTTTGAAGAATGGCACCAGATCTGGCAGGTCCACCTGCGGGATCTGACTGGCTACCGCTCCGAAGTCGAAACGGGCGACATGACCGACAAGACTGCGGACAGTTTCCACGGCGTCCTCGCCGCCGAAGGTCGAGGTACCGGTATCGAACCATTCGAGGAGCGATTGGCCACTGAGTGAGGGGGCGGCGTTCGCGAACACATTGGTGAACATGCCGGGCGGCGACGCCATCCCGATCACGAGCTGGCGGATGTCTTCCGGGTCGTCCATCGCCCCTTGGAACGCCAGAATGATACGCGCAAGCTTCTCATCCAAAAGGTCCCA
>VXZF01000073.1:0-4649 GCA_009845645.1 Gemmatimonadota bacterium
CCGTCTTGCCCAAATCGTATTGCGCTATGTGCCAACGCCCCAAGTTGGCGCTGAGGAAGAGCGACCGATCCGGGCCGCAGAAGGCGATATTGGTCGGGGCCGCCATGGCAGTGCCTTCGTAATCGTCGGCCAAAATGTCGAGTTGACCGTTGGCGTACTGATAGATGCGGTCCGGGCGATAGCAGGAGCAGTACAAGGTGCCCTCGTCGTCAAAGGCGAGTCCGTCGGGGACAGTCTGCGGGAGTTCGAACACGGTCTCGGCGGCACCGGCGCGACCGTCGGCCTCGATTTTGATGCGGGCCACGCGAGGGTTGATGCTCACGGCCACGTAGAGATATTCGCCCGTCGCATCCAGCGCCGTGCCGTTGGGAAAATCCGGTAGGGCGCGGCTCCACACCTCGCCTTGGCCCCCCGGGGCGATCTTACAAATCCAACCGTCGTTTTTATGCCAGCCTCCAGAATTGGACACGTACAGGTTGCCGACCGCGTCAAAGACCGGGTAGTTGGCCGCAATCAGCGGCACCTCGCCCGCGCGGTCGCAATACGTGCTGACCGCGCCATCCGGCTCGACGCGCTTGACGTCGCCATTGCAAACGTACAGACGGTGTTGGGCATCCTGACAAATGCCGCCGACAAAGCCATCGACTTGGGCGAACTCTTCGAACTCGCGCCGGGCCAAATCGATGCGGTAGATCTGGCCTGCTTCGCCGCCGGCATAGGCATAGCCATCACAGCCCCAAGCAATGCACTCGGGGTGGTCGAGGCCGCTGCCAAAGTCGCCGATAATCGCTGAAATTTGGGTGTGGGTATCGAGAAGGGCCATTAGCGTTCCTTTCGCAATGAGGGTGTAGAGTCGGCCTCGACGGTAATTCAAAGTCTCCGCGCCGACAAGCCCCTTATTGACAGCCACCCACGGGTGCGCTATGGTCTGCTCTCCCAACATTCACCCCGCGAGGTCCCGTGCAATTTTCACAACTAACGCCAGAACAACGCGACTTTTTCGACGCCAACGGCTATCTCATCGTCCCCGATGCGCTCGATCAGGAGACCATTGCGCAAGTCGCCGCAGCCGCCGACCGCCTGATGGACGACTTCGCCTACGAGGGCTATTACCAGCACCGCCGCGACGGCCTAGTCCAAGACCCCACCCTCGCCAAGCTGGCCACCGACTCGGCGATCATCCCGCTCGTCATCCAGCTCCTCGGCACCCACATCCACATCACCAACACGGCCCTAATCTACAAACACCCCCAGCCCGCCACCGATCCCGGCGACTGCACTTGGCACCGCGACGTCGGCGTCCACCTCGACTTGGGCCACGTCCATCTCCCGCGCGTGGGCCTCAAGGTCGGCTACTGCCTCACTGACATGGACGGGCCTCACACCGGTGCCACGCTCTTCGCACCCGGCAGCAATCGCCTCGCCGAACCTATCGTCATTCCCAAAGACCAGATCCACCCCGCAGAGTACCTCGAACCACGACTCAAAGCCGGCGACGCCTTTCTCTTTGAAAGCCGCATCTACCACGGCGCGGAGATCAACAGCCAAGACCACGTCTCCAAGGTCGCGATGTTCGGCTATCACTACTGCTGGGTCCGCCCCGACTACTACCTGCGCTACTACGCCGACGAAGTCCAGCCGAGCGAGGCCGTAGTCGCCAATCTCGACGACGTCGGCCGCCAACTCTTAGGGGCCACCGCCGACGCGCAGGGACGCGAAGCCCCCAACGGCATCGACTGGGCCATCGCCGAATGGGCCGCAGAGCACGGCTTGTCTTTGGAAAGGGCACCGCAGCGGATCGACGCGGTATGAGGTTAGTATGGCACGCTGTATGAGGGGAAAAATCTCCGCGTCGAGATAATAGGATTAACCCTCGCTCTCGTCCCCTATAAAATCTAGGTTAGCTACCCTAACGCCCCGCTGGTATTCATACTCCTCATCTACCGGCGCAATGACCCAGGCATTTTCCGGCTGCAAATCGCCGACCAACTCGAAGAATCCCCGCGACGGCCTAGGGGCTTTTGAGAATTTGCATTCAAAAACCACCGTCCTGTCCCCTCGCTCCATTACTATATCTATCTCCGCTCCGTTGCCCGTGCGAATAAACGACGGTCGCCAGCGGGGCAGCGCAGCAATCAGATGCTCCAGCACCAAACCCTCCCATGATGCGCCGGCTATCGGGTGTCCGAGCAATTGGTCGTACCTTTCGATTTCGAGCAACGCATGCAAGATGCCGCTGTCCCTTATATACACTTTGTGAGAACTGACCAAGCGTTTCTTCAGATTCGCCTCGCAGGGAGGCAATAGGCGAATCATATACGTTTGCTCGAGAACAGCTAGATACTTCTTTAGAGTCGGCACCGACACATCGACCGCTCCGGCCAGCTTGCTATAGTTGATCGTCTGGCCGTGGTAATGCGCCAGCATCTGCCATAGCCGCCGCACCACGGGCACCGGCAGACTTAGGCCGAGCGCGGGAATATCTCGCTCCAAAAAGGTCTGAATAAAATCCTGCCGCCAAGCGAAGCTATCCTCGGCATCCCCAGCGAGCAGGCTATCGGGAAACCCCCCGCGTACCCACAGCGTCTGCCAATCGGCAACGTGCCTTGTCTCCGTGCGCAAAAATGGCGTCAACCGCAGATAGGCGATCCGGCCGGCCAGTGATTCGCTCGACTGCTGGATCAACTCCCGCGATGCCGACCCAAGGATCAAAAAGCGCCCCGGACGCCGATCTCTATCAATTTCGGAGCGCAACACTACAAAGAATTCCGGCAGGCGCTGAATCTCATCCAGACACACCAATTCCTGGCGATGTTGTTCGAGAAAAAGTTCGGGTTCGGCGAGTCTGTTGAGATCAATGCGGTTCTGTAAATCCAGATAGGCCACTGACTGGCCTTTTAAATATTGGCGGGCCAGTGTTGATTTACCGCATTGACGAGGACCAAGGATTGCAACGGCAGGGGAACGTCCCAAGGCTCGTCTTAACTCAGATTCTGCTTTTCTCGGCAAATATCCATGCAAATTGCTAACGTCCTTTCGCATTTTACATGGATAATAGCCGAATTAGGACAAATTTTCAAGTAGAGCCGTTGCAAATTCTCCTTGTCGCTGTCGTCTCTTATATTTAGCCGCGTCTTTTTTGACTGCACATTCCATAAGGGAAGTTTCCCAGCAAGACTGCACGGGAACGTAAACCCGGTGTCGCGTGTCGCGGTATTAAGAAATCGCACTCCAACAGAAAGATTCAAGTACCCCCGTGAAAATCCGCCCCTTCAGCGATAGACATCTTTCGCCTTGCATCCTAGTCACTCTCGTCACCATTATAGCCTCCATGACCCACGCCCAAGCCGATTCCGACCGCATCCAGCCCTGCGCCGCCAATCCGCGCTACTGGCAGTACGACGGCCAGCCCGTGCTCCTGCTAGGCGGAACGATCAAAGACTGTCTCTTCCAAATACCCGACCTCGAAGCTCATCTCGACCTCCTGCAATCAGTCGGCGGCAACTACGTCCGCAATACCATGAGCGACCGCCGCATCTACGGCTATGAGATCCCAGCCTTCCACCAAGCAGCCGACGGCCAGTACGACCTCAACCGCTGGAATCCGACGTATTGGCAGCGCTTTGCCGATTTTTTGCGTTGGACCGCCGAGCGCGACATCATCGTCCAGATAGAAATGTGGGACCGCTTTGACCACAGCCAAGAACATTGGGAAGAAAGTCCCCTCAATCCAGCCAACAATATCAACTATACCGTCGAGGAATCGGGCCTAGAAACGGACTATCCCGCCCACCCCGGCGGCAACTGGCAGCCCTTTTTCTACACCGTCCCCACTTTGCGCAACAACCAAGTCGTGCTGCCCTACCAACAGGCTTTTGTCGATCAAGTCCTCAAGCACTCTCTCGCCTATGACCACGTGCTCTACTGCATGGACAACGAGACCAGCGGCGACCCAGCGTGGGGCACCTATTGGAACGACTACATCAAGGAGCGGGCGCGGCAAGCGGGCAAGACCGTTGAAACCACGGAAATGTGGGACGAGTGGGACGTGCGCGGGCAGACGCATCGCGCCACCTTCGACCACCCGGAGCAGTATTCTTTCATCGACATCTCGCAAAATAGCTGGCAGCGCGAGCAGACCAACTGGGATCGCGCTCAGTGGGTGTGGCAATACATCGCCGCGCAGCCCCGACCGATCAATTCGACCAAGATCTACGGCGCTCAGACGCATAAAAACCAAAGCCGTGGCATCGACGACCGCCACGCCACCCAATGCTTTTGGCGCAACCTCATCGGCGGCTTTGCCTCCAGCCGCTTTCACCGGCCACCGTCCGGCATCGGGCTAAGCCCCCAAGCCCAAGCCCACATCCGCAGCGGTCGCATGCTGTCCGAGGTCTTCGACTTTTTCAACGCCGAGCCGGATTCCGATAGCGCCCTGCTGCGCGACCGCGCCACCAACGAGGCCTACCTCAGCCGCGTCCCCGGCCGCCAGTACGCGCTCTACTTTACCGATGGCGGTGCCGTGGGTCTCGACCTGACCGGAGTAGAAGGCACCTTCCAAGTCCAATGGCTCGACATTGTCGCCAGCACCTGGACCTCCGCCGCTGACTTAAATGGCGACACCATAGTGCAACTAGCCCCTCCCCAAG
>VXZF01000073.1:4749-6725 GCA_009845645.1 Gemmatimonadota bacterium
CCCCGCGCCGACAGCCCCCAATCCCTAGCCGTGCTTCACCACTGCTTGGACCAAGGCGTCAACTTCTTCGACACAGCGCAAGCCTACGGGTGGGGTGGGGCCGAAGAGGTGTTGGGGCGGGCGGTTGCGGGTCGGCGCGACGAAGTCGTCATCTGCACCAAGGTTCCCGCCTCGCTGGCCCCCACGAGCGACGGCGACCCCGGCGAGCGCGTCCGCTACACCCGCGATCATCTCACCGACCGCCTCGAAGAAAGCCTCCACCGCCTCCGTACCGACTATGTTGACCTCTACCTTTTACACCACCGCGACGAGGACACGCCGCCAGAGGCCATCGCCGAGGTCATGGAGGATCTGGTGCAGGCCGGCAAAACTCGCTACTGGGGCGTCTCCAACCACAGCGCCGCCGAAGTCGAAGCCTTTCTTAGCTTAGCCCCCATCGCTGGCGTCGAGGACTACTACAACATCGCCGGCAGCCACTGCGACGAAGCAGGGCGCTCGCGAGTGGAGATTTACGAAGAGGAAATGCTGCCCCTGCTGCGGCGCACTGGACTAGGCTGCCTAGCCTTCAGCCCGATGGACACCGGTCTGCTGGCCCGGCCCAAAGACCCAGCCCTCTCCGCCTTAGTCGACGCCATCGACCAAGTCGCCGCCAACTTGGGTACCTCCCGCGCTACCGTCTGCGTCGCCTGGGTCCTGCATAAGGGCATTACCTGCGTACTCGCTGGTGCCGAGAGTGCCGAGCACGTCGACGCCAATCTCCAGGGTACCCGCCTCCAACTTCCCGCGGACGCCCTCGCCACCCTCGACCAAGCGCGTCGGACCTACCGCGCTAGCCAACAGGAGCAACTCACGTGAACATCGTCGACGCCCATATCCACGTCTGGACCTCCGACTTCAACCAGTATCCGCTGGCCCCCGGCTTTACGCCCGCCGACCTGTGGCTGCCCTCTTTTACCCCCGACGATCACTTTGCCTATAGCCGCAAGGTCGGCAAGGTCCGCCTCAACCTAGTGCAAATGACCTGGTACGGCCTCGACCATAGCTACATCCTCGATCTGATCGCCTCGGATCCCGAAACCTACACGGGCACCGGCATCGTCCCCGGAGTCTCCGACGTATCGCTGGCCGACCCGGGCAAGACCATGCTCGCCTTGTCCGAGGGAGGCATTCGCGCTTTCCGCGTGCGCGGCGGCAGCACCGGTCGCCCAACCGCCTTTGGCCGTCAGGACCGCTGGCTCGACTACCCCGGCTACGAATCGATGTTCCGCACCGGAGCCGAACACAATCTGGCCCTCAGCTTCCTCATGGGACTCGCAGACCTGCCCGGCTTGATCCGCCTCTGCCGCCGCTTTCCCGAAACCCCCGTGATCCTCGACCATATCTGCGGAGTGCGCATCCGCGACGGCGTCTGGCCCGAAGGCGATATCCGCACCCTCTGCAACATGGCCCGCTACCCGCGCGTCATGGTCAAGCTCGGCCCCTTCCAAGCCCTCGGCGATGGCGAGGCTCCCTACCTCGACCTCCTGCCCCTCATCGAGCGCATCGTCGATGCCTTTGGCCCCGAACGCGTCATGTGGGAAAGCGACAGCGGCGGGCCCGTCCGCATGAAAGAACCCGCCAATGACTTTGCTGCAGCAATCGCCCTAATCCGCGACCACGCCGATTTCCTCAGCCAAAGCGACAAGGAGCAGCTCCTAGTCAAAACAGCCGAAAATTTCTTCTTCAATCGCTAGGAAAGGACCGCCATGGAACTCACCGACGCCCATCTCGACGAATTAGACCAACGAGGTTTTATCATCCTGCCCGGCTTCCGCCACGGCGAGGACCTAAAAGCAATGCAGCAAGCCCAGCGTCGCGTCCTGCCATCGTGGGATGAAGTAAAGGACGACCCGCCCCCCGGCCGCGCCATCCTCACCGAATTCCCGCCGCCCGAAATGGCAGTGCTGCGCGGCTTCGTCCAGCATGAAGCCTTGGCC
>VXZF01000230.1 GCA_009845645.1 Gemmatimonadota bacterium
TACCCCCTGGGGGGACTTCTTCGAATTGCCTGACCAGCCACGCGAACGCGATGGCCAAGGCGCGGGAGTAATCATCAACTTCAACGGCGATCAGTACATTATCACCAACAATCACGTGATTAGCCACGCCGACAATATCCGCGTCGAGATGACGGATTCGCGCTTCTTTGAAGCCGAGATCATCGGCCGCGATTCTCTGAGCGACATCGCCGTGCTTAAGGTCAATACCGAAGATTTGCCGACGGTCGCGCTGGGTGATTCGGACCAGCTCCGGGAAGGCGAATGGGTGATGGCCATAGGAAGCCCTTTGACATTTTCCCATTCGGTTTCTACCGGCATCGTCAGTGGGCTAGGACGGAAACGCTTCTTTGGCGAGTACGGCTCCTTTATCCAGACCGACGCGGCGATCAATCCGGGCAACAGTGGCGGGGCGCTGGTCAACCTGCACGGCGAGCTTGTGGGGATCAACACGGCCATAGTCAGCCGCAGCGGCGGCAATATAGGTCTTGGCTTTGCCATTCCGATCAATTTGGTCAAGGATGTAGTCGAGCAGTTGGTTGAGCACGGGGAGGTGCGACGCGGCTTACTCGGAGTGAAAATTGCCAACTTGGATCCGCTAGTGGCTGAGACTATGGGGTTGGACCGCAATCATGGCGTGGTGATCGATGAAGTGACGTCGGGGGGAGCAGCAGACAAAGCAGGTGTCAAGGTTGGCGATATAGTACTTGCTATTGACGGCCAACCCATGCGCAACTCAACCGAACTTCGCGACCGGATTGGACGCACGGCACCGGGGACCGAAGTCGAGTTGCTGGTGTTGCGCGATGGCAAAGAGAAACGCATTAAAGTCGAGCTAGAGCTGCGGACTGAGGAAGCGCTGGCCTCTGGTCGCTCGCGCGATAACGCAGAAGCAGAACAAGAGGTGCTGGGCTTGAAGGTCCGAGAACTGACTGATGAGCTGGCGCGGCGGCTAAGATACGAAGACGAGGACGGAGTTGTTGTCGCACGAGTGGAGCGCGGCAGCGAAGCATCACGACGGGGTTTGCGCCGAGGAATGCTTATTCAGGAGGTGAACCGCAAACAGGTGGAAACGGTGGAAGACTTAGAGGATGCGTTGGCGGAGATTGAGCCGGGGGACGCGTTTATGATGCGGGTGCTGGGGCAACGAGGGACGCGGCTGATAGGGATGCGAATGCCCGCAAATTGAGTATGCGTTCGCAAGCTATATGGCATCCGGCCGCTCTGGCCGTATATATCCGTCTCGAATTCTACATGAACAGCGCAGCAGCCAAAGGGTTGCTGCGCTGCTCTGGGAGTGGGCCGTACGAGGTGTATTTGAACGGCGAGCGAGTGGGCAGGGGATTGGGACCAGCGGTGGCCGAAGTGGCCATGTGGGAGCAGTTCGCGTTGGACGTTGCGCTGCGGGAAGGCGAAAATGTGCTGTTGGTCTTTGCCATCGGCTGCGGTACGGCGGACTGGTTCCGCGCCGAGGGCAAAATCGAGCGCAGCGATGGGAGCGAGCAGGTGCTGTACACCGGCGCGCCTTGGCAGGTGCAGCCAGCTGATGCTTGGGGCCCGGCTAGCTATGTGGCCGTGTTGGCACCGGCTGAGTGGACCAAAGGGCGATTTGCGGGATGGCGGGAAGCGGTTGTGGTGGACGGAGCCGAGCCGAGGGATTGGTCGCCGTTGCCCGCAGTGGAAAGCATGGTGTGGGCACGGGAGGTGGTGGCTTTTGGCGAGGTAGCTAGCGAGGGTGCGCTCGAATGGATCGCTTCCCCCGAGGCCATGCAGACTGCCAAATGCGTGCGGCGAGAAGCGTTCCTGACAGGCGGCAAAACCCACTCCTTGGTGCAGGCAACAGACGAAGCTCGGGCCGCGTACTTGGTTTTGGACTTCGGGCGGTTGCTCTGCGGATTCCCCCATATGCGGCTGCGGGGCAAGGCCGGTGCAGTGATTGATCTAGGTTTTGCGCGAGCGTTGGGCACGGTGGAATCGCGCTTGCGCTACGTGTGCCGCGATGGATTGCAGGAGTGGACCGCGCCGCAATTGGCGACGTGCCGCTACCTAGTGGTGCGGATCGGATCGTGTCCAGGAGACATGGAAATAGACAGTGTCGCGCTGGTGGAGCGGCGCGTGGATGTCGCGGCGCGCGGGCGCTTTACAACCGTGGGCGCAGACTGGGAGCGGCTGTGGCGGACTGGCGAGCAATCCTTAGCTGATAGCCGCCAAGAGGTGTACGCCTTAGGCGAGGAACGGCTCAACTGGGACCAGCTCTACGTTTGGGCCATGAACGATTTGTCCGCAACTGGCAGCGTGGATACGGCGCGCGCCGTACTGGCTGGTAGCGAGATACCTATTGGCGGGGAACAGGCTTGTTTCCACGCGCTGTTCGTCGAACTGGCGCAGCGCTACGGCGGCGACCGATTGACTGCCGAGCGGCTAGCGGGTATAGTGAACAGCTTGCAAACGGCCGAGGGTGCGTCGGCGACTGCTGCTGTCGCTGTGCAGGCTGGGGCTTGGCTGGCGGTCGCGGCCTTGTGCCGACGCACTGGCGACCGTCAACTAGCCGTCCAATGCGAGCGCGCTCATCACCGGGCGCGCAAGGCATTGCAAGCTGCTTGGAACGAAGAGCAGGGGCTTTTTGCCGATGCCGTCGGGGCTGCTGATTGTAGCCGCTGGACGAATGCCTTGGTGCTTTACTTTGATTTGGCTAACCCTAAGCAGCAGGTACAAGTGGCTCGACATCTATCCAGCGGCTCGGCGTCAGGAGACGATTTGTGGCAGGCGTTTTTTATCTCCGGGGCGCTGTGGCGGGCGGGGGCAGACGCGGCGGCCTTGGCTTACGTAAAGAGAAAGTGGGGCCGCTTGCTGGCGCGCCCGGGCCGGACATGGGGTGAGAAGGCTGAGTCATTGGCCGTGCAGCCTGGGCCGGAGAGCTTGTTAGCGGCGCATGTGCTAGGGGTTGTATCCAAGGCCGAGGGGGTTTTGGAGATTCGGCCGCAGTTGTCTGGCCTCGAACGTGCCGAGGGCGTCGTACCCACGCCACACGGCGATGTTGAGGTCGCTTGGGGGGCGTATGGCGGCGGCTTTTCCGCGCGCCTTTCCGTGCCGCACGACGGCGAGACTCACCTGTCTGTACCCCGCTGCGACAAGCGCTTCCCCCAAATCGAGATCAACGGCGAGACGGTGTGGCGCAATGAGAAGGCCCACCCAAATTTCCACGTACAGGAATTAATCAGCGAAGAGGAGCGGGTGGTGATGGTGTTGCGGCGGGCTGGTCAGTACGAAGTGTCGGTAGCGTAGCGGCGATATGACCACAGCATCTCTCTACTACGTTGTCCACAAGTCGCCCGATGCGCCCCCCGAGGGTGCGCCGCTGCTCCTGCTTTTGCACGGCTATGGTGCCGATGAGGAAGATCTGCTGGGCTTGGCGCCGCACTTGGATGCGCGGCTGATTTGCGTCAGTGCCCGCGCGCCCTATGCGCTCGATTTCGGCGGCTTTGCATGGTTTAATATCGAGATCGGCGCGGAGGGGCTGCGCTTTGCTTTTGCCGAGGCCGAAGAACCGCTCGTGCAGGTATTGGCCTTAGTGGATGCGCTGCGGCAAGAACACCGGCCAACTCGCGTCTTCATCGCGGGGTTTAGCCAAGGGGCGAGCATGGCGCTGGCGGCCGCGCTAAAGCGGCCTCGGGATTTTGCCGGGGTCATTGCATTGAGCGGGCTGTGCTGTCCAGAGATGTTGCCGGAGAATGCGGCGGTGCGTGACCTGAAGGTTTTTATGTCGCATGGGCATTTTGATCCGGTCATTCCCATTGCCCAAGCCCGCGCCTCCAGGGATCTGCTGCTGCCCCTCGGATTGGACTTGCAGTACAAAGAATACGATATGCCCCACGCGATTGCCCCGCCGTGTTTAGAGGACTTGGACGCTTGGCTGCGGGCGCGGCTGGATACTCCTTAAAAAATCAGGAAAGCAGGGACTCGACCCGCCTTGGCGTGAGCCGGTGGCCGAAAAGCGGCTGCGAGCGGGTGGGGGTCGAGCGCTGCCAAGTGGCGAAAAGCCCTCCGTCTGCTTCGGTCAGCACGGACACGTAGCGCGAGCAACCCGTGCCTTCCGGCGAGACAAAGAGCGGCTGGAGGTGGCTGAGGCGGTGGAGGCGCGGAAACTGGCGATCGAAGCCATACGCCAAGCCGCCCAGTTCTTCGCAGGAGTAGCCGCGCGGCCGGGCGACTCCCTTGGCATGCGCTTTGAGTGGTTGCATGGACTCGGCTCCGTCGTAGAAGTAGAGCGAGAGCTCGGGCAAACAAGCGAACGCGCCCACCTTGGGCACAGGCAGGCGGCAGGTGACGCGCAAAGCCGCCACATCCCAAGTTGGGCCACGGGGAAAGAAATCGTGCCCGTGGCTTGCGCACGAGTCAGCCGCGAGCGCGGCGCGGCCCGACGTGCTGGCAGCCCAAGTGTACGGATGGCTGCAATAGAGCAGCAGAGGCTGCCGACCCATTCTGGCTGAGAGGTTGGGGTCTTTTAGGTGCAGATAGGCTGGATCGTCGCTCGTCAGCAGCGGGGCAATCGAATCCTGTGGGTCGAGTTGGTCGATGGAGGGGGCGGAGAAGGCGTCGATGCTCCAGACGCCGGTGCCCGGTTTCTGAAAAGCGGCGACGGGCCGTGGGTAGAGGCGAACTTTCTCAGTGGAGACCACCACTTGAACGCGGCGCTTGTTGAGGCGCAGAGCGCTGCCCTCGATGCTGAGTACGGCCGAGCCGCAGTAGAGATCGGATTTGTCCCAAGTGCGAACCTTGGCAAAGCTCCGTCCGTTATCCGTTGAGCGAAAGATGGCTAGGGCGCGGCCTCGGGGGCCAGCAGTCAGCCCAGCACGGCTGTCGCCGGCGTCGCGGTAGCGGCCGATGAGATAGAGGCTGCCATCGTGGGGATCGCGGACCGGATTGCCGCCGCCAAACCAGAAACCATCGCGATCCTTGGTCGGCTCGACGAGGCGTCGGCCGCGCTTTTGGTCGATGAGACGAGTGCCGAGGCGGATGAGTTTGCGTTCGAGCGGGAGGGGTAGCTTGTCCATGGCAGTCGCGCTAAGTATGACAAAAAAGTTACAGAAGTGTCAAGCAAACGACACATTGCCGTCAGGCATCCCAGCCAGCTAGTTCTTGGCGGGTGATGGTTGCCATGGCGTCAAGCCAAGCCGGGTGGTCGTTGAGGCAGGGCACTAAGTGGAACTGTTGGCCGCCCCCGTGAGAAAACTGCTCGGCTCCTTCGCGGCCAATCTCGTCGAGCGTCTCAAGGCAGTCGGCGGTAAAGCCGGGGCAGATGGCGACTAAGCGGCGCACGCCCTGTCCCCCGAGGCGCTCCAGGACTTCCTCGGTATAAGGCTCTAGCCAAGGCTCTTTGCCAAAGCGCGACTGGAAGCCGCTGACCCACTCGTCGTCTGCGAGGCCAAGCGCTGTGGCTAGCTGGCGCGCGGTTTCCTCGCACTGGCGGCGGTAGGGGTCGCCTTCATCGACGTAGCGCTGGGGAATGCCGTGGAAGGTGATTAAGTAGCGGTCGGGCGTCCAACTGAGGCGGGAGACTGCTTCGGCGACCGACTGTTTGAGCGCGCTGATGTACGCGGGGTGATCTGCGTAGGGCGGGACGAAGCGCAGCGCTGGCATCTGGCGTTTGCGGGCGAAAAACCAAGGGCAGCGCCGGCCCAAGGCCGCGCGGTTGACCGCGTCGTAGATCGAGCCGGTGGTGGCGCAGGAAAACTGCGGGAACATGGGAAAGACGAGGATGCGCTCGATGCCTTCCTGCTCTAGGGACTGTACAGCGCGTGCGATGCTCGGCTCGCCATAGCGCATACCGAGTACGACCCGATACGCCTCACCCAACCGATCTTGCAAGCCTCGGGTTTGCGCTTGGGAATGGACCATGAGAGGCGAGCCTTCGTCGGTCCAGATGTTGGCGTATAGGGCGGCCGAGCGCGCGGGCCGGCGGGTGAGGACAAAAAGATAGAGGATGGGGTACCACCTGAGCGGGTGGAGGTCGATGACGCGCGGATCAGAGAGAAATTGGCGCAAATAAGGCCGCAGAGCGCGGGCGGTGGGCGCTTGCGGCGTGCCGAGCTGGGCGACGAGGACGCCGATTTTGGAGGAGCTAGCGGGCATAAGCGGACGTTTGCTGGAGGGTGTGCGGCGACTTACTTTTGAGAATATATCCGAGAACGCCGTCTTGAAAAGCCCGAAGGAGAGTAGATATGCGCAGCATTTTTGCAGGTATTGAATACGCGGGGAAAAGCACACTGGCCACCATGCTTGGGGAGTACTATCGGCACCGCCGCGTCCCCATCCACGGCGACGATCACTTCACCCTCCCCGACGCCTCGCTCAGCCCGGAGTCGCGCAAGATCTTGGTCGATCTGCCCAATGACATAAAGGAGCGCGGACAGCGGATGCAGATCCACTACCACGTGGACATCATCAAAAAGTACGCCTGTCCGCTGATCGTCGGCTGGCACTTAGAGGAGGCCGTGTACACTAGCTTTTACGGCGACGACCCGAACAGCTTTTACTACCCGAACTTCCACTACGGCTTTCAGCGGCTCTACGAAACGTTGGTGCTAGAGGCCCATCTGCCCGATGTGGTGCTATTCCACGTAACGGCCTCTGACGAGGAGATCGCGCGGCGGATGCAGGATAGCCCGCACGAATATCCGGTCGTGCGCGAGGAACACATTGCCG
>VXZF01000615.1 GCA_009845645.1 Gemmatimonadota bacterium
TCGCCCGGATGCGCCACGGAGACGAGCAAGAGCGCGAGATGGCCGCGGTGGCGCTGAGTGCGGTGGGCCGCGTCGCCGTGGATGCGCTGCGCGAGACGCTGGCGGATCCCGACCCGTGTCTGCGGGCGACGGCTGCGGACATCGCGGGTGATCTGGGGCGCGAAAGTCTAGCCCTAGTGCCCGATATGGAGCGCGCGCTAGACGATGCAGATGTCTGGGTGCGGCACAATGCGCTACAAGCGCTAGCATTATGGGGCCGAGAGGCGCGCGGTGCAGAGGAGCGGGTAGTAGAGTCACTAACCGACGCCGAGCCTTTTGTGCGCTTTAACGCCCTCGGCGCGCTGATGAGTATGCGTCCTTTGGATGCGCGTTGTGCCGAGTGGTTTAAGCACGTCGCCGCCGCCGATGAAGCGCATCCCCAATGGCGGGCACAAGATGCGTTGCTGCGGTGGGACAACGCAGCGCTGCGCTATTAGCTGCACCGAAAGGAAAATCATGCACGAGACCAACCTACTGAGAGCCGGAGCGGCGATGATCGACATTACCCCGCCCGCGGGGACGCATCTGGCGGGAAGCGGGGCTGGCGAACACCGCCCGGCCCAAGCCGTAATGGACCCACTCTTCGCCAAGGCCATCGTCTTTGAGTCAGGCGAGCAGCGCGTCTGCATGGTAATCTTGGATCTCACCATCGTCACCGGCTCCTACACGGACCAAATCCGCGCCGCCATCGGCGAGCAAACGGGCATCGCACCCGAGGCGATCATGGTCCAGGCGACCCAAACGCACTCCGCCCCAAGTCTCGGCTACTTTATGCTGGACCCAGATTTCCCATTGGAAACCACCGCAGAAACCGAGTATCTGCGCGGAGCCGAGCGCGCCTACGGCGACCGGGCCGCTGCTGCCGCAGTGGAGGCCGCAGTCGCAGCGGCGGACAAGCTGCAACCTGTGCGCATCGGCTTGGGGCGCGGCGTGTTAGGGGATTTGGCCTTCAATCGCCGCGGCATACGCCGAGACGGCACTATCGCCATGCCCAAGCCACTGGGACGGGAGCAGCAGCCGTTCGGGATCGCGGATGTCTGCTATCTCGAAGGGCCGATGGACCCGGAAGTCGGCGTGTGCTGCATCCAAGATATGGATATGCAGCCGCTGGCCTTTCTCCTGCACTACACCTGTCACCCGGTCAATGCGTTCGGGTATCCCGAGACCTATCGGGCCGTGTCGGCGGATTGGCCTGGTGCTTGGACGCGACAGATGCAGCAGCTATTCGGCTCCGACGCCGTGCCATTGGTCGTCAACGGCTGTTGCGGCAACATCAACCCCTGGCATCCCTTCGATCCAGATTGCCGGCCGGATCACCAGCGGATGGGGCGCGAACTGGCTCAGATGAGCGAACGCATCGTCCACAATATGGTGTTTGCCAACCACGCTGCGTTGGATTGTAGAGTCGAAAATATCGGCCTGCCCTTGCGCAATATTCCGGCCGAACGCTTGCGCGAGGTCAACGCGATTCTCGCTGAGAATCCGCAACCGCCGCGCGGAGCCAACGGCGAAGTGGATCCGCACTGGTTCCGCGCCGCATCGACCCGCAGCGTCGAACTGTGCCGGCAGCGGGACGCCGAGTTCCCCTATGAAATCCAAGCTTTCCGCATCGGCGACCTCGGCGTAATCGGCCTGCCGGGGGAACCTTTTGTCGAAGGACAGCTCGCGCTCAAGACAAACTCAGCGGCCCCTTTTCTCTTTCCAGCCCACCTCACCACGCACTACGTCGGCTACCTGCCGACGCGGGCAGCCTATGCCCGAGGCGGACACGAGGCCAACGAAGACGTTACCTACTGGGCCAAACTCGCCCCCGGCAGCCTCGAAACGGTAATTGAGCAGGCTCGGACGCTGGTGGAAGAACTGTTTTTATGAGCTAGGGATAGCAGGCGTTCACGTGCGGTGGATGGGGAACCAAGTTTACTAAACAGCGCTAGTCGCTAAACGCCTTGAACGCCAGTCCGGCAATCGCTAATATCGTCGTTATCTGGAGCGGTACAACCCAGCGGTATAATCGGTCAATTTTGGCTTCCAGCGACTCGCGGGTGGCATCAATTTTGGCTTCCAGCGACTCCCGATTGGTGTCAATTTTGCCGTCTAACTCCGCACGGGTGGCGTCGATCTTGGTTTCGATGCGGCCCAGCCGCACGTCGATTTGCTCGACAATGCCCTCTAGCCGGGCGATGCGCCCCTCGTGGTCTAGCGAATACGGACGCTCTGGCGACGGATGGTGCTCACTCACGATCCGATCTCCTCGGTGTTAAAGCGTGAACAGCGCAAAACCCTCGCATCAGATATTCGCAAAATTCATGCCACGGCGGCAGTGCAGTGGGGAAGACGGGGCCGTGCGGGTCAGACTGTATCGGGCACAACCCATCCGTGAAACCTTTAGGAAGCACCCTCTAAAAAGGGTAGTGCGTCAGGTTGAAAATTTCAATCCCTTGGTAAATTCGGAATCAGCAACTCAGCTACTAAACCCCACTTCGCTCTCCTCCCTGTCGGCCGCCTTCTGAATGCAAATGACGTTGCGCGTCGAGCGCAGTACCGCAGCGGTGTCGAGGCCGTTGGCGGGCACTTTGTCAGTTTTTTACTTAAAGAGATCGTCTCTCCATCCGCCGAGGTATTTGTCTGCAAGTTCTAGAAGCTCATCTGCCCCATTAAGCTTTGCAGCCTTCAGACTCTCAATCCGTTCCTTCAGCGTTGCCTCGTCGCCGTAAAGCTCAGTCAGAGCATCCCAAAATAAACGCGGAGAGCGTTGGACTGCCCGGCTTCCCACTGCTTGGCTCTTGATCTCATCATAGGCATCACGAAGCAGGGCTAACGTCAATTTAGGTGAACTATCGATCTTGAACGGGCTTTCCGACGGACCTGCGGCCTGCTTCATACAAAGAAAAATCCTTAAAAGTTCATGCTCTCCCGCCAGAGCGTCAACCGAGGCTGACCGAACTTCTTCACGCCAAGCCTTCTCAAATTCTGATGCCATTCGTTCCGATACCAACTTATGACCGACGCGCTCTTGATACCCGACAATATCGATCAGTTTCAATTTAGAAGATAGTGACCTTAGTTCAGGTAGGATCTGGCATACCGCTTTTTCGACTTTAGTAGGGTCATTCAGCGATCTCAAGAGGCGAAGTACGACACGAGTGACTGAAATTCTGGAAGGCCAATCAAACATACCCCTCTCTCGCTCAGGAAGCGGCAAAAGATTGAGCAACACGATCGTCCCCGGCACTACGTGTTCGGAGGCGAACTCTCCCTCGAATATCTCTAATGATGTGATAACGCCCTGTAGTTGTTCCGGGTCGAGAGCACTCAAGTAGTTATCGAAGGCATCGCGATCAGCGATATGTTTCCATGCCTGCTCTGCCCCCATAACGGCTTGCAGGTTTTGATTTGCGAAACGCTCCAAATAAAGCCGCAGAATATCCTCATGCGCGACGCGACGCTCCTTAAGCCATTCCTTCTTCCAGCTATTACCATAGGAGGCACTACCAATATGACATCCCCCGGCCGGAAAGAGGTGATTGATCATACTTTCAACGACGCGACTGTGATCTCCAGCGACCTCAACCAAGCCATTGACTTGAGCCTTAAGGTGTGCTGGATCGCTGTGGCGAGCAGAGTCGGAGTCTGTGATAAGACCGTCAATAGAACGATACAAGAGCTTGAAAACGTCTGGAAGAAACACTCGAATGGCTTCAAGTGTGAGAAGATCGGCAAGCGCAATTTGTCCTTTGAGGGATATTACAGTACCGTGGATGGCAGCAGCATATCGTCGAACGTCTCGCATGTTCTGGACAAGCGGCCGTATGATCTCCATGAGGACATCTGGCCAGACTTCTTCATCAGGCGAGCCGGGATTTTCGATGTCGTTAAGAACATTGTTTAAGGCCGAGATTATCTGCTGGTGTAGCATATCACTGGGCACTACAGGCAAATCAAACGCTACTTGGAGGATTTTTTCCAAGTAATCGCGCCCCGATGCTCCCTGCTCATCAAGTGCCTTTTCGACGCGGTCTCGGTCAAAAGCCACGATATAAATGATATTGGGAAAGTTGGCTGTTAGCCGAACCAACTTGAAGATGTCTCGGATTTCAGATGTTGCCAGCCGATCTATGTCGTCGAGTATCACCACAATCGGTTTGTCGAGATCAGAAAGAGCGTTTTTGATCTTGAGTCGCTGACCACCAACACCTTCTTTTCGACGCTGAAGGAGCTTGCCTATGATTTTTATTGCAGTACTAAGTCGCTCAGACCATGTACCAACAACAGGCAGCCATCCCTTGCCGGAGAATATCTCGCTATACGCCTCAAGTACTTTCGCCTATTTCGGCAAGATCACGACGAACCTTCCGACGACCCCTCAGTTGAGCGGCGAGTTCGATAAAAAACGACTCGACGAGTTGCGCTGCACCACTGAACATCCACGGATTAAAGTCGAGTATGGGGACTTCTTCCTTCTCAAACTCATTCCGGGCGAGGTTAATAAAAGACGTTTTTCCAGAACCCCAAGGGCCAAGGACGCCGACTACAATCCCCTTCTTGGCATCAAGGGCAAGTACATGCTGAACGAAATTTTGAGCGTCAGAAATTCTACCAATAGCATCCTCTTCGGGATTTTCTATAGGGTTGTCACCAACTATCATCACGTATCTCCTATGCAAATCAGGACGTTGTGAAATTAATCCGTATTCGTTCTTCCAGCCTTTAAAGAAAAATAAGCGCCTTAGTAGAATGTGCATGACTTCTGGCCGAGAAAACCGATGCCCGTGTCTTTGTCACGCCACCTGTCGGGATTGACGCGGTGCAGGCATGACAGTAGATTCATGATATCATGCCTGCTACTCAGATTACCCTTCGCAATGTCGATCCCGAACTCTCGCGGCGGCTTCGCGCTGTCAGTGCGGAACGCGGCGAGAGCCTGAACAGCACCGTGCTGCGCCTCCTGAAAGACGCGGTCGGGTTGGATGCGCGTCGCGACCGCCTGCGCCGATACGTCACATGGACGGCCGACGACCTCTCGGAGTTTACCGATGCGCTACGTGCGCAGCGAGTCGTCGATGAACGGTATTGGCAGTGAACTCGACCGACCGACTTGTCCTCGACACCAGCGCGTACTCGCACCTGCGTACCGGACATCCTCAAGTGATCGACTATGTGGCGGATGCACCGGTAGTTATCATGCCGGTGACAGTGCTCGGAGAGCTTGAAGCGGCATTCGAGTTGGGGAGCCGTGTGCAGGAGAATCGCCACGCCCTCACTGATTTCCTCAATGAGCCTTTCGTCAGCGTATTGGACGTCACTTCCGAAACCGTTCGGCACTATGCCCGAATTTTTGTGGCTTTGCGTCGAGCCGGTACACCAATCCCTATGAACGATGTGTGGATCGCGGCAGCGACGATGGAATGTCGCGGGTGCCTGTTGACCTTCGATAGCGACTATCGCCACGTCGCAGAACTCGACTACACGTTGCTTGACGCACCTTGACCGCCATTACTTGGAGCACGAGCCTCCGTTTCCTCCTCGTCAGTCACTGAACCCCACTTCGCGCTCCCCCCTGTCGGCCGCCTCCTGAATGCGAATGACGTTACGCGTCGAGCACAGTACCGCAGCGGTGTCGAGTCCGCTGGCGGGCACCTCGCCGGCGATGTCGTCGAGGAAGGAGCGCAGGTAGCCGCCCCGTTGGGCCGGGGGTAGCGGCTCGATCTGCACGGTGGCGTCTTCCCTGCCGAGCACTTGAATGTCCTTGGCCGTAGTCGCAGTCTCGATCACTCCATCCCTGCCCCAAAACGTAGTCCGCCAGTAGTAGGGCATGGTGTAGCCCGCCCTATCGGGTGCAAAGTACGACACGTCGCCCAAGACCCCGCAGCCATTGTCCATCTCCAGCATCATCTGCCCGGCATCCTGCATGTGAAGATCCTGGGGCGCAAAGGCCCGCCAGCAGCGGGCGGCGTTGATTTTCGCCCACTGGCGGCCAGTGACCCAAGGCAAAGCGTCAATGGCGTGGATCCCAATATCGGTGATGGTTCCGCCGTGCTTGCCCTGTTCAAAATACCAGCCGGGCCGCGAGCCCAAGAGCAGCGGATGTTGGCCACCAAAGGCGATGGCGTGAACTTCGCCAATGCGTCCGGCTTGGATCAGGTTACGCGCGCCGATAAATGCAGCCGAGTCACGCATGGTCAACATGCAGCCCACCTTGAGGTTTTTCTCGCGTGCCAGCGCCGCGATGCGATCGAGGTCGGCCATACTAGTGCACAGGGGTTTGTCGCTAATGACGTGTTTGCCGCGCACGAGGGCTTCGATCAGCACCGGGCCGCGACCGGCAAAATAGGTGCCGGTGGCGACGATATCGCAGTCCACCTCGTCGAGCATTTGCTCGATCCGGTCGTGGGTGATCGCGGCCGTGCCCTTTGCGCGGATTTCGGCGCGCGTTTCCGCGTGCTCCTCGCACGCAGCTACCACTTCGAGCGCAGGCGAGTCGCAAGCTAGTGCGTAGAGGTCGAAGATGTGGCCGTGGCGGAAGCCGGCGAAGGCGATTTTGTGAGGGGCTTCACTCATCCCTACCTCGACTCACGATTCCTCTTCCTCGTCGCCGTACGAGTGCCCGCCGAAGATGGCCCGCAGTTCGGCCGCGGAGGTGGCTTGGCGCATCTGGGCCATGCGCTCGGCCTCGT
>VXZF01000255.1:0-3914 GCA_009845645.1 Gemmatimonadota bacterium
AGGCGGTATCCTCAAGAAGAAGCGGAGCGAGATCAAATACCTAGAACTGAACGAGATCATCTTATGGGGATTCGGCGTGCGTCAGCCGTTGCGCACGCGAGTCGTCGAACGCCAACAGGAATTTAATCGACGGTTGAAACTAGAACCGCCAGAGTTCCTCGGTGCTTGTGAAGAGCCGACGACCGAAGAGGAGGATTACCTGTTTTGGGGCCCCTCGACCCCACTTGAGGCACCAAAGGGAGAAGTGCGTGGAGTAGGGGCTTCGCCGGGGATTGTCAGAGGGCGTGCGCGCGTGGCCGTGAATCTGGACAAGGCGTTGGAACTACAGCCGGAGGAAATCTTGGTCTGTGGTACGACCGATCCCCATTGGACGCCGCTTTTCGCCGTCGGGGCAGGATTAGTGAGCGACAGGGGTGGGGCGTTGTGTCATGGGGCGGTCGTCGCTCGAGAATATGGATTGCCGGCGGTGGTGGGAACTCTGATCGGGACCAAGAAGATTAAAACTGGACAGTTAATCGAAATAGACGGTCAAAGCGGGGTGATAAGGCTGTTGTGATGTAAGGCTCGCAGGAATTAAGTGAGGCATTGACGTAACGGGTACCGTCAGTGGTTGTTTTAGAGCGAGCGGGATGAGCTTCTGGTGTGCTTGTAAATCTCTATTTGCTAGGTGTTATCTCGGGAAAGAAAGCACCCACGATCTTCCACTCACCCTTAATACGGCCCGTAAACCACACGTTTTGACAATCGTCCCATCGAGAGTATATCTGACCAGTATCAGACCGCCAGCACCCCGATTCCCGCACTACGGATATGGCCATATTGCCGCGAACGTCCGTCTGCAATATTTGCTGTTCCTGCTCGTAGTTAGCGCCCTCGGGCATGCGCGTCTCCCCCCACTCCTGCATCTCGCTCTGCACCAAGAATAGATGCGGCACCCAGTCCGTAGGGTCGGTCGATCCACACCCGAACCAGCGAAAATAGGTCTCGTCGTGGCACGCGCGGACCGCATCCCAATCTTGTTCTCTGTGAGCCTGTTGGTAGCGGTTCAGTAGGCGGTGGATTGCTTCGATATCGGCTCTGTCTCTATCCATGTCGTCTTCCTACAGTCTCCTTAGACAGCGTCTATGGTAAACGTATAGCCCACGCCGACCGGCACTTCGCGTTCATCGACCTCGCGCACTATGGACTTGACTTCTTTCGATTCGGCTAGCGACGGAATCGGCTGACTGTCCCGCGCTAGTGCCGAGGTAGGTACGACAACCGAGCAGTCGCCGATGGACACGACGGCGATAGAGCATCCCAGCCCGTTTTGCAACTCTTCAACCCGACCGGCGAAGGCTTTCAGCAAAGCTCTCCGGCGCTCCTGGTCCGGCTCGCTTTGCAATAGCCGTGCCAGCGTTTTTGCGGCGAGGTCCTTCGGCATAGCAGGGTCGTATGCCGACAGCAGTTGCGATAGTTGATCTTCGGCGTGGGGTTTCTCGGGTTCCATAGTGCTTACTCGATCAAATCGGACAGGCTTGCCCGCAGTTGCTGGCGGGCTGCGTGCAGACGCCAGCGCACAGCGCCGACTGAGCAACCTACCGTTGCAGCGATCTCTTCGTACGAGAGGCCGTGGTATTCGCGCAAAACCACGACCAAGCGCCGTTCGTCGTCAAGCGTCGCAAGCGCCGTGCGGATTCTGCTCGCCAACTCGACGGTCTGCGCCGATTCCATATCCGCGAGTTGAAGATCGAGATCAATGTCGCGTTCAATCGACAGGTGGTGCCGGTGCTGGCGATACTTGTGGTAGTCGCGGCATAAGTTGCTGGCAATGGCCCAGAACCACGAGCGGAAACGCGTCGGATCATCGAGACTATGGAGGGACTCATAGACGCGTACGAAGGTCTCTTGTGCCAGATCTTCCGCATCGGCTCTCCGGCCTGTCATGCGACAGAAAAACAAAAAGACTCCATTTTGGTAACGGGTGACCAAATTGGCAAAGGCGGCCATATCGCCCTCGACAAAACGCCGTACCAATTCCCCATCTGTAGGATCGTATTCGTCTCCCATGTTGCCTTTGCATCCATTCTCGCACCGCTCAGTAGGACAGCAGATACGCCACCTTGAAGCGGAGCTTTTCCGCTCTCTCTGCGGCAGTGTCACCTAAGTTGTAGGCCAGATAAACCCGGCTTTTTGGCGCGATCTCATAGCTGGCGAGCAAGTTGATGTCGCGCTCATGTAGATAGCCAGCATCTTGTGCGAATCCGCGTAGAAAGAGGCGCTTGGTGGCAAAGTAGGTCGCCCGTCCCCGCCAGATCGCCTTGCGCTCGTCGAGTGCGCCGCCCGGCAGATACTCCCAGACGCTCGACCAACTGCCCTCGATCGTCAGCGACGCGGACGGCTTGAGTTCGAGCGCGCCGCTAGCGCTTCTCGCCGCGCCGAAATAAGCGTCGGCGAAGTCGAAGCGATCTTGCAGTCCCGCGCCGATGTCCAGCTTCCACTTTCTGCCGTCACCCGTATCAAACCCCATTTCGAGTGTCTGTCCTCTGTACCAGTTCCCCTGCCAAGGCCAGCGCCAGACGCTGTGTTTGGCCGAGACGAAAGAATCATCCCAAGTGTAGAGCCATACATCAGCAGTCGTCCATTCCCAACTCCAGCCATCTTCGACCGAGCGCTGCTCTAGGGACACAGCTTGTCCGAGATTCAACTTACCGAGGCGTCTCATCCGTGGTCGCCAGTCGGCTGAAAACTCCACGGACTGCGACGCGACGCCGAGGTCGCGCTCGATAAACCCGAGCTTGTCAGCGCTGAAAGTGGATTCTATCGATCTGTAATTAACTCCCCCTGCGAAGTTCCCGTGCCGATAACTCATATCGGCACCGGATATATACCCGCTGCTGCCTTGTTCGGCGCTTCTGGCGGCATAGGCGTTAATGACGTAGCGGTCATCCCATTCCACTCGGGTGTCCAACCCCGCGATCTGTTGCAGCACCATCCCGCGATCCCAGATGCCTTCCACTAGCGCACCCACGGTCGAATTGTGGAGTACTTCTCTCTGTAGCTTTAGGACGCCGAATTTCGGTCTTGAGTCGGCTTCGCCTCGGTCTTGCGCCGTCAGGATGCCGAGCGTGTATTCCTTGGCTTTGCCGATAAACTTAGCGCCGAAATCTGGATCGGCGATCCGTCGGCTGTAGAACAACCCGTGTTTGCCGAGAAAGTCCGCGTTTTCGACGAAGAACGGACGCCTTTCCTTTAGTAAAAGGGGAAAGCGAGACAGGTTTATTTCCTCCTCGTCAGCCTCGATTTGTGCGAAGTCTGGATTCACGGTTATGTCCAAAGTCGCATTCGCAGCGACGCCGTATTTCACGTCCAACCCCGCGCTGGCCGTCTCTCCCCGCCAACCGGCGTGCGTCCTATCGACGCCGGACGCGGCATAGGGAAGTAGTTCGAGACGCAACCCAGGGTCTATCCCCCGCAATCCGACCAAGTGACCGGCTTTTGAGACCCTCAGAACGGAGCCGTCCTCTTGGTATATGGCGGTCCAGTGGCTGCGCTCCCTCCCCGTGATGGCTAGACGCTCTAAGTTAAACCCCCATACCATGTCGTCCCCGGCTGCAAAGGCCAACGTGGAGAAGGCGATGGCCACTTCGGCGGACCAACCACTGTCTAAAACCGCAGCCTCTGCCCGCCAGACTCCATCCCAACCTTTGTTGTTGCCCCGGTACCCTTTCGCGCCATCGTCCGTCATCTGGAAGTCGTGCTGGATGCCGTAGGGATTGATGTAGAATCCATAGGCGTTGCGATGGTCGTGCTGGGTGTCGAGCAATATGCCGATCAGGTCCCGAGGGGCGAAGCGACCGTCCCGAGGGACCACCCGCGCGTCGATATTCTCGGCGTTGGAATCAGCCATGAACAGGCCGATGTATAGCTGATCC
>VXZF01000255.1:4014-6707 GCA_009845645.1 Gemmatimonadota bacterium
GTATAGCCCATGCTGAGGGCGAGGCGTCCCCCGCCGAAGGAGGTGATTGCAAAGCCTATCAAGGCAGTACTCGTCGTCACCGCCGACATCGTCGATCTCCAGCGCGGGGCGACCAACTCTTGGTGGAAGACGGCAAACGCGGGCATGCGGACCGCGACCAACACAATGACGCTGACATACCCTAGACCAGCGGCCTCCCAGCGGGGAATAAAGGCCATCGGCAGCAGAGCCAAGGCGATGCCGAGCGTGGTGTAAGTGAAGACCTGTACGTGGTCTGTTTTGGCCAGCACGTACGGCATGACTAGGGCTGCGGGGACGGAGAGCAATTGCGCTAGCCCGATCATCCAGCCTATGGAGGACGGCGAGATCCCGAGTTCCGCGTCCAGGTACACGTTGAAAAAGGTGCGGGCCACAGCGACCCCTGGAGCGGCGAGCAGGCTGATCAGGCCGATCATCAGCAACGGCGTATCTGGCCGCGTTTCGTCTTCGCCCTCTGCGGTCGCATCCGACTGTTCTTGGCTGTCGTCTCCTGTGGTTGAGCCGAACAGAAAGAGCGACGGGGCCAAAACGAGCGAGGCCACTAACAGACTGCATTGGTAGGGGACGAGTCCGTCCCTATCAATCAGCCATGCGAAAGTCTGCGGCAGAGTTCCCCCCAACGCGCTGCCAGCGAAGCCAAAAAGCGGCCAGACCGCCCCGCGCAGAGAGAATACGAGCGAGCGGTTTTCGGCTGCTGTCGCCGACATTAAAAACGGACTACTGTTGACCATATATGTGGCGAAGCCGCAGTTGATGACCACTTGTACCGCGGTGATCCACCCCGTGCGCAGTGGGCCAAAAAAGAACCCGGCTAGGGACATTAGCAGATACCCCATGACCATGAGAGACATGCCTTCCACCAGAGTTCGCCGGTACCCAGCCCTGCGCGCCCAATTGCCGGCTATCGGGCTGAAAAGGGCAAAGCTCAGCAAGCCTGCGGCGTTGAAATGACCGATCAAGCCGACGTCATAATCCATCCTCAGCAGATAGAGATTGAACAGGACGCTGTAGATGCCGAACGCCGAAAACCCGATCAGGGCGGCACAGGCCATATACAGCTTGACATTCCTCTCAAAGCGCGCGAGGAAATGACCCACATAGGCCGTCGTGCGATACATATACCTCGTCTCCCTTCATATAGGAGACGAGTGAGTGGGGCATGTGTTTGTACGAAAAAATCAGAACTGGCCGGTTGATCGAAGTTGATGGCCAAAGCGGGGTGATAAGGCTGTTGTGATGTAAGCTCCTGTTGGCTTTCACCGCGGCCAACACGGTTGGATGTACACAACAAAGGGCTGCGAGATTGCACTCGCAGCCCTTTGCCTTTTCCATGTAGCTGTACCTCAGCCTTCGTCGTATCCCTTCACGGGCCGCGCCCAAATATTGCGATAGCGCACTAGGTCGCCGTGGTCTTGCAGGCGGAGCGGCCCGGTGGGGGGATGCGCTTCGTAGCGATAGACGCCGCGATGGCCCGTGGGGCCTAACACCTCGACGTGGTGGTGGACCAAGACGCCGTTGTGGACTAGGGTCAGATAGGCCGGGCTGACCAGTTCGGCGCCGTTGAAGCGCGGGGCCGTCCAGAAGATGTCGTAGGTCTGCCACTCGCCGGGCGGGCGGCAGGCGTTGACTAGTGGCGGGTACTCGCCATAGATCGCGGCCGTGGTGCCGTCGGCATACGTGGGGTTGTCGTACCCGTCGAGGACTTGTATCTCGTAGAGGCTCATGAGGAAAACGCCGCTGTTGCCGCGCCCTTGGCTCTCGCCTTTGACCTCGCTGGGGCAGGCGAATTCGAGGTGGTACTGGACGTCGCCAAAGCGCGCTGTGCTCACGATGTCGCCGGTACGGGGCGCGACCTCCATGTATCCGTCGGTCACCTGCCAAGGGGCGTCGCCGCCGTTGGCGCTTTGCCAGCCGTCGAGGCTGGTCCCATCGAAGAGGACGACCGCGTCTGAGGGAGGGCTGTTGTCGTGGCCGGGCGTCACCACCGCCGGGGCGGGCCGTTGGTGATCGTGGACGCAATAGGGAGAGTTGGGTAGCATGGGGGTATCGTCGTACCCTGATTTGCCCATGTGGAAAAGCTCCTTGTTGAGGTGAGATGGGTTGGGATATAAAGGGAGTTGGACGCGTTCGCGTCAATAGCTTGCCGTTATGCATTGCATTATATTGAGTGCCGTTCAACAGGAGGGCGTGATGGTACGCGCACCGATGTACAGAATCGCACTGCTCGCACTTGCGCTGTGCTCCTCGGCGGAAGCACAAATATCGCTGTGGCAAATCGGCGGGGCCGGGCTAGCGTGGGACGAAAGCGACACCACGCGGATCATCGTGGATGTCGACGCCGAGCGCATCCAGCCCGTGTACTTTGCCGACGGCGACAACATGTTCTTGGCGGTAGCGGGTTGGTCCGAACTGATCGCCCCGCGCGAACTAGGGTACATCGACGGGCATCAGCCGCGGCTGTGGTACCTGGACGGTACCAATGTCAACCGGACTTCGTACTTCGACAGCCCGCTCTACGTGGATGGGTTGCGGAGTACGTACAACACGGCCCGCGATGGCTATTGGACCATCGATATCGGCGTACCCGTGCCAGCTAGGCGCTTTGGGTTTGTCACGCCGACCGAGGGAACCCGCTCCGACGGCGTGCCGCTCAA
>VXZF01000683.1 GCA_009845645.1 Gemmatimonadota bacterium
CTGATTGGGTCTCCAATAATTGACTTGGGTGGTGGCCTGTCAAGGTGGAGGTCGCGTATATTAGGGCGGCGCGGCATACCTGCAATCATTCCGCATTGAGAAAACCATGCTCCAACTCGCCACGTTCCAATCCGACGTTACGCCGCCGCTGGGCCATCCGCTCTGTGCGGGGTGGTATCCACCGGCCAAGGGGATAGCCGACCCGTTATCCGCGTTGGGACTGATTTTGGTGCCGGACGATCAATTGCCCATGGTTTTGTGCGCCTTGGATTGGGCTGAGTTGAGCAACGGCGATTATGACCGCTGGCGCGAGGAACTGGCCCAGGCCGTGGACACTGAGGCCGAGCGCGTGGCCGTGCACTGCATCCACGCCCACGATACGCCTTGGCCCGACCGCGACGCCCAGGACATTCTCGACTCCCACGGCCGTACCAATATCATCATAGCCGGCGATTGGGCCGAAAAAGTGCGGGCGCAAGCGGCGCAAGCGGCGGGTGCGGCCGTGACTAATCTGCAACCTTGCACGGATATTGCGGTGGGTGAGGCCAAAGTCGAGAAAATCGCCTCCAATAGGCGGGTGATGGGGCCAGACGGTAAGGTGGCTGGAGTGCGCTGGACCCAATGCCGCGATCCACAAGTGCGGGCTGCTCCCGAGGGTATCATCAACCCCATGCTCAAGACGATTGGCTTTTACCAGGGGGAAACGCCCTTGGCGCTGCTGCACTACTACGCCGTCCATCCCACCAGCGAGGACGGCACCGGGCTGGTGACGCCTGAATTCGTCGGCTTGGCGCGCAACCGCCGCAGGGAGGAAAGCGGCGTGCCACACCTATACTTCACCGGCTGCGCGGGCAATGTCACTGCGGGCAAGTACAACGATGGTATTGCTGACAATCGGGAGTTGTTCACCGAGCGCATCCACCGGGCCATGTTGGAGGCAGAGCAGGGCAGTACGCGGCAGTCGCTGGAGCATGTGCGCTGGACGGTCGAGCCGGTGCGGCTGCCGCCGAGGGAGGATATGGACGAGGAAAACCTGTTGGCGCAAATCGCCTCGGCGGCCACCGGGGCCAAAGTGCACAGCAAAGCCGCCCTCATGCTGACGTATCTGCGCCGCCGCGAGCGGCCCATTCCCATCACTTGTTTGCACTTCAACGACCGGGTGGCGGTGGTCCATTTGCCGGGTGAGATCTTTATCGAATACCAACTGCACGCGCAGGCGAGTCGTCCAGACGCCTTTGTCGCGGTAGCGGGATACGGAGATCTGGGGACCGGGTATATAACCTTGGCGAGTTCCTTTGCCGAGGGGGGATACGAGCCGGTGGATGCCTTTGTGTCGGGGCGGTCGGAAAAAATCGTGCGCGCTGCCATTGAGAAGGTCCTGCGGGGCCTTTAACCACGAGAGTAGGAGAAGAGGATAATGAACGACTTACTGGCTGGAGCCGGCGGTGCCCGGATCACTCCACCGATCGGTTGTCCCATGGGAGGGTACGGTGCCCGCGACCACGGAGCCGAGGGCGTACACGACCACCTCAACACCCACGCCCTGTTCCTCGACGACGGCTCGACTCAGGCCGTGATCATCGCCAACGATCTGCTCGGCATGCGGGCAGAGCAGGTCGCTCGCGTGCGCGAGTTGGTGCACGCGGCGACGGGGGTGCCTGCGGCCCACGTATTCCTCGCCTTCTCGCACACGCACGGCGGTCCGCAGATGTACTCTGACTTTTCGGCGCTGGAGGAACAGGTCGCCACCTATATCGACGCGGTGAGCTACTACATGGCCGGCGCGGCTCTGCAGGCGGCTACCTCGGCCGTGCCCGTGCGCTGGGGCACGGGCCGTCATCCGCTGCAGGTCGGCGTCAACCGCCGGGAGCGACAGGCGGATGGCACGACTCGCATCGGCGTCAACCCCGACGGAGCGGTGGCACCTTGGGTCGATGCGGTGTGGTTCGAGCGCGACGACGGCGGTCCGCTGGTAGTGATTTACCAGCACGCGGCTCACGGGACCTGCCTCGTGAGCGACAACTATCTGTTCACAGCCGATTGGATGGGCTATGCCATGCGGTTGATCGAGGCCCAACTGACGGGCGTGACGGCGCTGTTCGTCAACGGCTGTGCCGGCAATATCAACCCTCATCCGCGCAGCTCCTATGATTTGGCCGGGCGCCACGGCACCAGAGCCGGTGATGCGGTGCTGCAGACGGTGTTGGCCCGAGACGACCTGAGACGGGGCGGCCGGTTGCGCTGTGCTCAGCATGCCTTTGAGTTGCCTCTCCAGCCCATGCCGTCGCAGGAGGAGTGTGAGCGCGAACTGGCGGAGTGGGAGCCGGCCTTTCGCCAACTCAAGGGCGAGCACCATCGGAGCTGGCAGGTCTGCCGCCGCTACTTTGCCGCCAAGGAGCGGCTTGAGGCGTGTCAGAGCGGCTCGGTGGCCACGGGTCTGCCTTTGGAACTACAGGTTGTGGCTCTGGATGATGTGGCTCTTATCGGCCTGCCGGGAGAGATCTTCGTCGAGACGGGGCTGACCATTGCCGAGGCGTCGCCTTTTTCCTTGACCCTGCCCGTGGGGTACGCCAACGGTGCCATCGGCTATGTGCCGACGAGTGAGGAGGTACCCTACGGAGGGTACGAGGTCCTCGATGCGAGGGCGAGCCATCAGGGGCGCTCTCTGCGCGATGACGCGGATCGGGTCCTGATCGACGAGGCACTTCGGGCCTTGGAGCTGGCTGCGGCAGAGTGAATCGCGTGGATTATCTTGCAGCGATCTTGGCCGGAGTTGAGGGCCTGAGGCCGCGACTGCCGGTAATCTCGGAGGCTGCCGATCAGGTTGCCGGACGTCTAGCGGCGGACGGACGGTTACTGCTGGCCAGCGTGCGACCGGATTTCACGTCGGAGGGCTTCATCCGCTCTGGTGGGCTGATGTTGGCCGAGGAGTGGACGCCCGAGACGGCGCTGTCGCCGAATGACGTGGTGATCCTCGGCTGGTCGGGTGCCTCGCCGGACCAGGAGTTGGAGTTGTTGCGGGACCTGCGCGCCTCGGGTGCCCTGATCGTCGGCATTGGGCCGGCCTCGTGGGCTGGGGCGGATGCGCAGATGGGTGCTGACCTATTCCTGGAGAGCGAAATTCCCCTGTCAGAGGTAGTGACCGCTCCCTTCGGCGGTGAGGGCTACCCGCTGATCTCTCTGCAGAACTTAGTTGTCTTGTGGACCTTTACCGGCGAGATCGTGGCCGCCTTGAGCCGGATCGGGCGGATGCCTGCCATGTATCAGAGTGTGCTGGTGGCAGGGGCGAGGGAGCGCAATACTCGGTTTATCGGCTCGCAGTTCCACCAGACACACCAAGTGCCGGCGATGCCTCTAGGACAGGTAGGTGGAGACTACTTAGACGCAATCGGAGGGATTCTGCGCACTCTGATCGAGAAGGAGACGGAGGCGATTGACCAAGTCGGTGCGGTTTGCGCTCAGGTTCTCAACGATGGCGGCGTCATCCATGCGGGCATGATTTCTCACTTTCCCGTGTATCAGCACGGAGCGCCGGGTGATCCGCTGTACATGCGTCGTCTAGCGCGGCTCGATGGGGAGTCGCCGTCGGTGGCTGAACTCAAGCGCGAGCTACAGCGAGGGGATCTGTTCTTTTTTCTCGGATACTACCGGCGGCCAACGCAAGCCTATCAAGTCGTGCGCCGGGCAGGTGCGCGGGTCGTCGAGGTGATTACCGGGGATGGATTGGACGGCTCGCCGCAGCCGGACTACGTCATTCGGCCGAAGTGGCCCTTCGGCGATGCGGTGACGCGGGTGCCGGGGTACGACGTGGAGATCTTGCCCAGCTCCGGTATTGTGCAGACGGCGATTTACTGGGCCGTGGTGGCGTCGATCTGGCAGGCGCTGTCCCGACAGGAACTCGCTGAGAGAGCCGCATCTACTCGTATTCTGTGAGGTAGAAATGATGAATAGTGTAGAGACGACGGTTCAACTCCGCAGCGGCGAAAAGCTGATGATCGAGGTGTGCGAGCCGCCTTTTCCTGGTGGAGAGCACAGCCTCTGCTGGTGGGGGGATATTGCCGCCGACCTGATGGCAGGGAACCTGCGGCCTTGGCTGTACACGCCCTACTACCTGGGGAAGATCGACGGAGAGTTGGTGGGCTACATGGGCTGTCAGACTTCTGCGAATGCGCGCGAGGTGGGACTCGTCGAGTTCGTCTGGACTGCCGAGGCGCACCGGCGCAAGGGGATTGCTTCGCTCCTGCTCGGTCGGCTCGTGGAGGAGTTTACGCAAGCTGGGGGACTGGCGCTCTATCTGTGTACGGCTAATCCCCATGCTGGCAGTCTGTACGAGCGCCATGGATTCTGCTATTTCGTCGGAGATGGAATGCGCTACTTGGCACCTGGTGCTGAAGACTTTGATCACGACTACTTCGACGGCGGTGGCCCGGCCGAGGTTCGCGACGCTACTTGGGCCGATCTGCCGGGGGCTTCGGTGCTCTATAATCATCCCGAGCCGAGGTGGCTCGTGAAGGACTACCTGAGCCAGAGTTTCCGCGACACTCGCTACGAGAGTCACTTTGTGAAGACCCTCCGGCGCTTAGAAGGTCAGCGGGGGTTCTGTCTCGCCCTGGAGAACGCCAAGCGCCGCTTGGTGGGCTTGGCCACGGTCGGACGGCGGGGGACTTTTGCCGAGCAGCACACGGGGATATTGAGCTTTCGCGTGGTACCGGCCTTCAGCGGCCAGACTGCGGATTTGCTCGGTGCGGTGGTCGAGCGGTGCGCAGACTTGGAGATCGCGGTCCTGCATGTCTATCTGGCGGACTGCGACGGCGATCAGAAGCAGTTGCTTGAGGAAGTGGGATTTGGCGAGGAGGCTCGTTTCAAGCGGCGGTTGCGGGTTGATAGGCGGTTCGTGGATATGGTCGTGTACGGTCGGACCCTAGCGCAGACGGCGGCAGCTCTCTTCGACGAGGGCTACTACTACGGGGGGCGTAAGGACTGGCAGCGGGAGCGAGCTGGCGGCGCGGACTGAAGGGTTCAATCCACAGCGCTCAAACCCTGTTTGTCGGTGTCTAGTCACAGGCCGCGAAAACCAGTTCGATTAGCTCCGGATTAGCCCCTTCGCCACCGCGCACCCCGAGTGGATCCGGGTTTTGCACGATCACCAGTTCCTCGCCGGGGAACACGGCGGTGTAGTGGCCGCCGGCACCCCACGAATGAAAGCCGTCGCGCGGCAACTCAGGCCAGATCATGCCCTCGGAGTTGCTCCAGAACCCGTTCCCGTAGAGCCAGTCATTTTCGGGGCAGTGTGCCTTGATATGCGGCGCGACCTGAGTCGAATTGCGCATCCACGCTTCTGGCACTAGTTGTACATCCCCCCAGCGGCCGTAGTTGCACCACAGCCACCCGGCGCGAGCTAAGTCGAGCGCGGTGGTCGAGATCCTCGTGCCATAGCCGAAAATATGCTGTCGCGCCAAGGGGTGCAGCTCCATCGCGCCCGATGAGAACGCCCATGCCGCGCCGAGCGGCTCTGCGAGCTTCTCCCGCATCAGCCGCATGCAGCCGTCGGATTTCTCTGGGTCTTGCGCGTCGTAATAGCCGTATAGGTGCGCCACGGCGTGCGAAAGGATATTCATTCCCCAGCTCTGGTAGTGGAACACCGTCCCAGGCTCTTCGCCGGGCTTCATATAGCCGGAGGTATTCGATATGAGCTGGCGGAAGGTAATCTGGCGGTCTTTTGGGAAGGCGTAGCGGCCGTCTTTGGGGCCGGTCCCTTCCGGCACGTCCATATATTCGGGCCAGTAATCGTAGATCGCCGCGTCAACCGAAGGCAATTTCCCTTCGGCGACGGCGATGCCCAATACATTCGACAGCATCGACTTCCACGTCGAGGCTATCGCCAACTTCTCATCGCGCTCGACCCGATGGTTCCACTCGACGACGAGCTTGCCGCCCCGCATGATCGCGAAGCGGTACTTGCGGTCTGCTACGCGCTCGTCCAGCCAGACTTTGACTTTATGCAGCCGGTCAGGATTGAAGCCGGCTTCATCAGCAGGGACTGTCTCCCAGTTATTCTTTGGCAATGTCATGGAGGCCAATGGCTTGCTCCTTCGTCGATGGATGGATCATTAGCTCAAATTTTATTCTTCTCGATGTAATCCCAGTTGATATTCATCCCCAGTCCGGGCCGTTGGGGCACGTGGACAAAACCCTGATCGTCCATCAACTCGCCGTGCTCGTGCAGCCAAGGGGCGGGTTGGTCGAAGTCGATGAAGGGGTGCAACAGGCCGCGTTCGTAGAATTCGCCGTTGTGCATGGCGCATAGGGCGTGCAGATTGCCAGGACCGCCGCCGTGGATTTCGCAGCGCATGCCAAACGACTCGCACAGATGCACGGTTTTCATCAAGGGGGTGAGGCCGCCCACGTCGGCCACGCCGCAGCGGCTGATGTCGCAGGCACCGGCTTTGATCCACTCGGCGCGCACGTACATTTTGCCCTCACAGGTCTCAGGGCCGCAAATCGGCAAGCTGGTCTGTTCGCACAGCCAGATGTAGGACGACATGCTGTGTTCGTCCATGGGTTCTTCCATCCAGTAATAGTCGAGCTTTTCCAGTTCTTTGGCTAGGAATAGGGCGGCTTCGCGGTCGTAGTAGTGGTAGGGGTCGAGCATACAGGG
>VXZF01000727.1 GCA_009845645.1 Gemmatimonadota bacterium
CGCACCCTCGAAGCCTCGCCGCTGTTGGCCCTGCTGGTCGAGCGCGGCATGGCCTGCTATGTGATTGACGACCCGCCGTCTCTGGCCCCCGCCATGCGCCGCGTCGAAGTCCTAAACGCCGACTATGCCGACTACCTGCGCCGCGAAGCGGACAACGCTTGGGATGTGGTTTACTTCGACCCCATGTTTAGCGAAACTATTGCCGACGCTCAGGGCTTAGATCTGGTCCGCTACTTAGCCCGGGGGGGCAGCCCATCTCCTGCGGATTTGGGCGAGGCCCGCCGCGTCGCCCGTCGCCGCGTAGTGATGAAGGACCGCCAGCCCGGTCACGCCCTTGCTCGCCTCGGTTTCGCCAAAGTCGAGGAGGGCCGCCGCGTGTGCTACGGCGAGCTATCCGCTTGGTAGAGACGTTTTATCCGCTTACCGGAAGGAACGAATCGTGGAGCTATCCTGTTGTGCTTGGGCCTTGACTGGCTCGGAAGAAGATGCCCTTACTGCGCTAGCTGCTATCGGCTTTCGCTCCATTGACGTGCAGGCGAAGACCTTTGTTAGTCCAGCGTCGCGTGCGCGCATTGACGATCTCGGCTTGTCGGTGTCCTGCCTCGCGCTGTGCTTTAACATGGAAGACGGCGCGTCCCTCGACGGAGCGCCCGCCGCACAACAAGCCGCTCTCGACCACTGCCGGGAGGCCCTGGACCACGCCGAGTCCCTTGGTGCTAGCACCGCGTACGTAGTCCCAGGGACTGACCTGGCCGCACTGCCCCAGTTTGGTGACGCCTTGGGGCAAGTGGCGGATTTCGCAGCCGCGCACGCGATTCGCGTTGGGGTTGAGCACTTTCCTGGCAAGGCGCTGCCGACGGCGGCCGGGACCTTGGAGTACTTGTCCCGCCTAAACCACCCCAACCTCTACTTGCTCCTCGACACTGGCCACCTACAGATGTCTAGGGAAGATCCGGCCGCGGTCATAGCGGCTGCCGGAAACCGGCTTGGGTACGTGCATCTAGATGACAACGACGGGGAGGCCGACTTGCACTGGCCCTTGCTAGCGGGCGTGTTGACCGAGGAGGCACTCGCTGCGACGTTTGCCGCCCTCGCCTTAAGCCCGTACGCCGGCCCGGCGAGCATTGAGCTTAGCCCCCAACTTTCCGATCCTGTGGCCGCGCTGGCCCAAAGCCGCGCTTGTGCCCTGCAATGCAGCTAAAAGAGAGTAGTAGATGCCTATTTATATTTTGCTTTTAGCCACCGTACCTTTCCTCGCCTGTAATGGCAACGAGGGTGCCCTCAAAAAGGTGCCGCGCAATCGGACCTTGATCATGGATTGCTCCGAGGCCAATACCTGCTCTGGTCAGATCCAGGATTACAACTCCTTTAATCCCTTCATCCCAGGCGGCATCTCGCGGATAGGATACAACTTCCTCTACGAGCCGCTCTACTTCTTCAATGCCTACGAGGAAGATTCCGAGCTAATACCTTGGATCGCCGAGAGCCACCATTTCAACGAGGATTACACCGAACTCGTGGTCAAAATCCGTCCGGGCGTTGAGTGGAGTGACGGGCATCCTTGGTCGGCGCACGACTTTGCCTTTACCATCAACATGCTCGTGGAGCACGCCCCGCAACTCATGTACTCGACGGATATGGCGACTTGGGTCGAAGAGGCGGTCGCCCTAGACAGCCTGACGGCGCGCGTCGCGCTCAAGGCACCCAATCCGCGTTTCCTCTTCAGCTACTTCGTCCACAGCGGCGACCAAGGCGTCCCCATTGTGCCTAAGCACATCTGGGAGGGCAAAGACCCGCTGACTTTTTCCAACTTTGATTTGCAAAAAGACTGGCCGGTGCTGACGGGCCCCTACCGCATTGTGCGTTCGGAGCCAGCCCAACGGATCTGGGATCTGCGCGAGGGCTGGTGGGCCGAGAAACTCGGCTTTCAGGAGCTACCCCAGGTCGAGCGGTTGATCTACCTGACCTATATGGAGGAGCACAAGCGCGTGCAAAACCTGATCGCCAACAACATCGACACCTGCTTGGAACTTCGTCCGGCCAACATGGTCTCCCTCTTGGAGCGCAATCGCAACATCTCGACTTGGACGGGCCGCGAGCCGCCGTATAGCTACATCACTTGGTGGCCCATTTCCTTGGGGTTTAATGGGCTGGAAGCCCCTTGGTCCGACCCAGAGATGCGCCGCGCGGTCAACTACGCCATCGACCGCGAACAGCTCGTCGCCATAGGCTGGCAAAATTCCGGTGCGTGGACCCTGCTGCCCTTGCCCGATCTCCCGCAGATGCATCGGTACTTTACTCTCGCCGAGCACTTGGTCGCCGAGCACCAAGTCGGCGTCTTCGACTTGGAAAAGAGCGCGGAGATACTCACCCGCAAAGGGTACGTACACAACGGGGTTTTCTGGGAAAAGGACGGGCAGCGCCTGAGTATGGTCATTGACATCTTCTCCCACTTTCAGGATCTGACGCCGGTGCTCATCGCCCAGCTCAAAAAGGCCGGCATCGACGCTTCCTTCCGCATGACCTCGGATTTCACCACGCGCCTGCGCCAAGGTACGGCCCGTGCGTATCTAATCGGCAACTTCAGTTCTATGCGCGATCCCTATTTTGTGCTACGCCAGTACCACAGCCGCTTTGTCCAGCCCACCGGCGAACCAGCCGACATGCCTTGGCGCTGGCAAAGCACGGCCTACGACGCGCTGATCGATCAGATGGGCCAGACTCCGACCGACGCCTCGGAGATGGACGAACTCTACCGCAAGGCTATGGACCTTTGGCTTGCCGAGTTGCCTTCCATCCCTCTCGTCCAATGGCCGCACCGCATTCCGCACAACGAGACCTATTGGACCAACTGGCCCAGCGCGGAAAATCCCTATATCAACAGCGCTTACTGGAGCCGCACTTGGCTCTTGGTGCTGCTGAATTTGCGGCCGCAGGTGTGAGAGGTACAAACAGAGTACTCGTCGTCGTAGCATTAACCCGACGCATGGCGTGGATCGGGTCCCGTGTACTTAGCGCGCGGTCGTATTAGGCGTCCGGTCTGATATTGCTCAATGGCGTGGGCGATCCAGCCGATGATGCGACCGAGACAGAACAGCAACAGGGCTGTTCCTTTCTCCAAGCCCAAGGTTCGGCGCAGGGCTACCAGACCTAGATCTACATTGTGGGCAAGCCCCGTCCGCTTCCCGACTTCTTCGATCAATGTCTTCGCCAGAGCCAATTCCGAAGAATTGGGGACCGCTTCCTCCAGCAATTCCATGAGGATCTTCGCACGGGGGTCAACGCCTCGATAGACCACGTGTCCGAATCCTTCGATTACATCTCCCCGCTTGAGCCTGCTGGTAACGGTATCGCCCACGCTGTTCGCTGATTCAGCTTCGTCCCACAAAGCTTCCAGCCGACCGGTCGCTCCACCGTGACGGGGTCCTTGCAGAGCGCTGAGGCCAGCCGTTACCACCGCATACAGACTGGCCCCGCTCGAAGCCACGGTGCGGCAAGTAAACGTCGAGACGTTGAGTTCGTGATCGGCACACAGAATCAGGGCCGCTTCGATCAACCGAGCCGTTTCCGGCCGTCCGGGTAGCCAAGCGCTCTGCAGCGTCTGTGCGATGCCGCTGACTGTTTTGTCTTGGGCAGCGGCAACTAGCGTCATGAACCGGAGAATGCGAGCGCCGCACTGGTGGATGTGCGGAGGTGCAGTGGCAAAGGCTGTTGGGTCTTGGGCTCCAATCGCGGGAAGTATTGCCTGCATCTGCTCGACTTTTGACAGCGGCACAAGCCCGGCGACGAGAGCCGGGCTTACTCTATCTAGCCGGGCCTCGCCGGCGAATTCCTCGATCCGCAGGGATCGATCTCCCGTCCACAGCAACGCGGCGACCTCCTCTATCGTGCTCTCACGAGCCAATTCGCTGACGCTGATCCCCCGATAGTAGAGGTCGTCATCGTCGATTCGACTCAGAGCGGACTCCAGTACTGGGTCCCCTGTTCTCAGGGCCTGCTCGGCAGCTACTTCGGGACGCGCCCGAAGCTCCTTGTGGCGGCGGAGACGCTCGATGTCCTCGCGGTAGTACTGGCGAGTGCGCTGTCGCTGATCCCCCGTTTCGGAACGGATTAGGCCGCGGCTTACATAGGCATAGAGGGTCTGCGGCCGGATTCCCAGCTCGGCACAGGCCTCTTTAGCGGATAAATAGCGCGAAGGAGTCATCGTCATAGATTGATTTATGAATCAATATTGACAATATAAGTGATCGCGTTATAATCGTCAATTAACCAATACAACGGAGCTTGAAACATGACCAACGAGATCAAAGAAGGACTGGAGGGTGTAGTCGCCGCACGCACGCGGTTGAGCGGGATCGACGGAGAGAAGGGCAAACTGTGGTTGGCGGGATTCTCTCTTGAGGAGCTTGCCCCCAACGCGCACTTCGAGGAAATGGCCTACCTGTTGTGGCATGGCCAGCTACCGGACTGCGAGCAGTTGGAGGCATTCCGCGCTCGACTGTCGAGTTGGTTCCTGCCCGGGCACACTCAATCCCTGATTGAGGCCGCCGTCAGGACTGGGCAAAAGCCAATCGACGTCCTGAGACTGGCCCTTGATTCGCTGTGCCTTGAGGACGCGGAGGCGGATGTCGCACTTGTGGGTGCCACTCCTGTAATCGTCGCTGCCACGTGGCGGTTGATGAATCAAAAACCCGTGATTCAGCCGGATTCGGGGCTTCGTTTTGCGGAAAACTTCCTCTACATGCTGTCAGGCCGCAGGCCGACCGCAGCTATGGCTTGCGCGCTGGACACGTACTTCAACGCGATGGTTGATCACGGCATGAACGCATCGACCTTCACGGCTCGCGTCGTCACTTCGACGCGCTCTGATCGGAAGTCAGCCATCGTCGGCGCTCTCGGTGCTTTAAAAGGCCCGTTGCACGGTGGTGCCCCCGAGCCGGCCTTGGCCATGCTGCAGCAGATTGGCATTCCCGACCGAGCCGAGCCCTTCATTAGAAACGTCCTCGAACGCGGTGAACGCCTGATGGGCTTCGGGCATCGCGAATACAAGGTGCGGGACCCCCGAGCGGCTGTTCTCGCACAAGCCGCTGAGAAACTGTGTGAGGACAAAGGGGATACTGGCCTGTTCGACTTGGCCAGACTCGTAGAATCAGAGGCGGTTCGACTATTGGAGGAATACAAGCCGGGCCGGCGCTTATTTACCAACGCCGAGTTCTATACGGCGGTTCTACTGCACGAACTTGGCGTTTCATCCGAGTTGTTTAGTTGCACCTTCGCCGTAACTCGCATGGCCGGCTGGATCGCTCATTGCCGGGAACAGGAAGCAGTGGACCGGATTTTTCGGCCGCAGTCGGAGTACGTTGGGTGCGAGGGCAGGGAGTGGGTGGACCTAGGAAACCGCTAACACTGCCCATCTCAAGCACTTGGGCTTGCTCCACAAGGGTCCCATAGCGACTTTTCCGATACTAACACGAGCGAGGTGAGTCGCAAAAATGAGAACGTTCAAGCTGTGGGCGGGCGGGGATGCGCACGTGGGTACGGATCTGGCGCGTGCCAATCGCCGTAGTCTTGCGGATGCGATCCTGCAGGCCGAACAGGGTGGTGCCGAAAGTGGTCCTCCGTTCGAGTGGGATATTATGCTGGACATCGGGGACCTGTCCGGGTCGCAGACGCCGCCGGATGACGAGGAAGGGGAAGAGGTGGTGCGGCAGTACAGCTCGTCGACTATACATCCCCGGGAAGATTTCTACAACATTGTGGGCAACCACGACGCCAGCGGTCCCGACGAGCCGTGCCAGTGGTGGTTTCGGAAGTGGGTGGATCCCACCGGAGAGAACTCCGAGTATTCCGGCGTTCACGCCGACCGGCGGCCCTATCCGATCGAGGGCACCTGGGAGCGGTATTCGTTTCAGGTGGGGAATGTCCTGTTCCTAGCGATGGGTGACCGCAATGACGGCGGCCCCCCTGTTGGGCGCGGCGAAAAAGGCGGATACCCCGCAGGCGCAGTGACGCGGGAGACGTTCGAGTGGTGGAAAGAGAAGGTCGCAGAAAACCAGGACAAGATCATTGTAACGGCCCACCACCATATGTTGAAGGACACGACCGTGGCGTCCGGCCCTTGGGAGGGAGTTGACGGAGGCTACCATGGCCGCTTTGAAGACGGGGCACCCATCGGGGCATCGTATCTCTATTTCGTAGGGGAAGAACCAGATGCGGGGTCATTCGAGTCTTATTTGGCAGCGAATCCGGGCGTGGTTGATCTCTGGCTGGGGGGGCATACCCATACGAATCCGGACGATACATGCGGCGGGCGATCCCATGTGGAGCGGAAGTGGGGGGTGACCTTCGTCAATGTGGCGGCCATTTCGAAATATCACGGCCACAGGAATATCTCGATGAGCCGGTTGTTGACGTTTTCCGAAGGGGCGGCGGAGGTCAACATCAAGTGCTATCTTCACATGAGCGACTATGAACCTCAGGGGTGGTACGACAGGGCGGAAAGGACGGCATCGCTGCGGATGCCGTTCTCATATTGAGCGGCATGTAGCCCATTGGGCGCTGCATCAGAACAGAATATCAGCAAACGTCAGTAGCCAAGCCTCGAAGTCAATACCT
>VXZF01000262.1 GCA_009845645.1 Gemmatimonadota bacterium
TCTTCATCCAAGCAGCCTGTTGTGTAGTCAAGGTATGGCCCCCTACGTCCCCTGTCAAGACTTCGTCGCCGCTCAATGGCGGACTCTTTGGTTGAAGAAGTAGGCACCTGCAAACCGCACCTTTTCACCGAGCCAACTGCGGCGCTGCTGTGAAGTTGCCCATGTTACTCGTATATTTTCTTTAAAGAAACGAGCGTTATGAGATCAGTAATCGGATGCTTCATGGGATTGCTCTTGGTCATTGGGGCCAGCGCCCAGCCACTGGTCGAGGGGCGGGTGCGGCTGGCTGCGGGGCAACCGATCGCCAACGCGCAGGTGCGGCTGTTCGACGCCACCGATCTGCGCCGTTCGGTCCGCGCTATCACCGATGAAACCGGCTATTTCGCCCTGCCTCTAGCGGCATTGAGTACGACTGCGCTGCCGCAACAATTTTACCTAGGGCAGAATTACCCCAACCCATTCAACCCTTCCACAATCATTCCCTATCAACTGCCAGTTTCGACTCGCGTGCGGTTAGAGGTACTCAATATCCTAGGGCAGCGTCTGGCGACATTGGTGGATGCGGAGCAGCCAGCGGGCTTTCACACGGCAACGTGGGATGGGCACAGACGCGTCGGGGCGAGGCGTCGCAGCAGGAGTGTATCTGTATCGGCTGGTTGGCGACGAGGTGCGTTTGACTCGGTCGATGGTGCTGCTCGACGGGGCTGTTGGGGTCGCCTCTGAGGGACCGGTAAGCACGGAGCTGGTGGACACGGAGCCATCAGACTTGGCGCAGGTCTATGGCTTGACCGTCTCAGGCCAAGGCTTGATCCCCTATGTGGACCCGGCCCTTCGGGTGGGGACCGAGGCTGTCGATATTGTAGTCGCATCACTCGACAGCGTTCCCCAAGCTCAAGGGGCGGCGAGCAGGCTACTAGGCGACCTTGATAACAACGGTCGCGTCAATTGGGCCGATGCGCTGCTAGCCGTCCTGTACAGCGAAGATTCCTCCATCGCCCTGCCCAACAACGGCGATATATCCTTGGGCGATGTCAGTCAAGACGGACAAATTACCTAGCTGACGCCCAGCTTATCGAGGCGTATAGCATCGATCCGTTCCACCCGTTGCTGCCTGGGTGGATCGGCAAGTCGGTGGACCCGCCACCACCCGACGACCCGCGCCTGACGCAGATCGAACTGCCGGAAGGGTTCCACATCCGCGTGTACGCCAAAGGGGTACTCGGCGCTCGCTCGCTGAGCCTCAGCCCAGATGGCACCCTATTCGTCGGCACCCGATCCCGCGGTCGCGTGTACGCAGTGCGCGACGAAGACGGGGACCACAAGGCCGAGCGCGTCCTCATCCTCGCCAGCGGTCTGAACAGACCCAACGGCGTCGCCTTCAAGGACGGCGACCTGTACGTAGCCGAAATCAGCCGCATCTTGCGCTATCGAGACATCGAAGCGCACCTCGACAACCCGCCGCAGCCGGAGATCGTCAACGACGCTTTCCCAACAGACCGCGCCCACGGCTGGAAGTTCATCCGCTTTGGCCCCGACAGCTTGCTATACGTGCCGGTCGGCGCACCGTGCAACATCTGCGCTTCCCCCGATCCGTACGCGTCAATCGGCAGGTTGGATCCCTCCACGGGCGACTTCGAGGTCGTGTCGCGGGGCGTGCGCAATTCCGTTGGCTTCGACTGGCACCCAGAAACAGGAGAAATGTGGTTCACGGAAAACGGCAGAGACTGGATGGGAGACGACATGCCGCCCGACGAGCTGAACCGAGTAACCGCCGATGGGCAGCACTTCGGCTATCCCTACTGCCACGGCACCAACATCGCCGATCCAGCTTTCGGCGCTCAGCGCGGCTGCGGCGAGTTCGTCCCGCCAGTCCAAGAACTCGGTCCGCACGTAGCAGCCCTCGGGATGCGCTTTTACACTGGCAATATGTTTCCGGCGGAATACCGCAATCAAATCTTCATCGCCGAACACGGCTCTTGGAATCGCACTCGCAAGATCGGCTACCGCCTCACCCTAGTGCGTTTGGCCACCGACGGGGCGGTCAGTTACGAGCCGTTTGCCGAAGGTTGGCTACAGGGAGAATCGAACTGGGGCCGGCCGGTTGATGTTCTAGTAATGCCCGATGGTTCACTGCTAGTCTCGGACGATCAGGCCGGTCTAATCTATCGAATTAGTTACTAAGGCCGCGTATACAATGCCTCGAAGCGGTCCTTAGCCTCCCACCCCAAGAGCCGCTTGGCCTTGTCGGGCCGGTACTTGTCGTGCGGCAGCTTCGCACAAATAAAGAAATCCTCGTACGGCGACGGCATCTCGGTCGCCCGCAACCCATACAAGAACGCCTCCCCAGTATCCTCCCACGAGGTCGCGTATGGATACACGCCCTGCCCATGTTCCTCGGGCAGGACTTCCCGCGGCCGAAAATGCGTATAGACAAAGGTGAGCACCTCCAAGCCCTCGCGCTCGGCAAACACGCGCGTAATGTGCCCCCCGAGATACTTGCTCACTGCGTAGAGATCGGCACCTGGATGCAGCGGGATATCGGCTTCTACTTGGAAGTCGTTCCAATAGTCGGCATTGTGGCCCAGTGAGGTGTGAAAAGGCCCAGTGTGGATCAGCCTTTTTATTCCGCAGGCCACGCAGGCTTTGGCCACGTTGTACGCGCCGACCATGTTGACTTGGAAGGCCAGCACGGGATGCGGCCGGACGACGGACACATTGATCGCCGCGTCTATGCCCTCGCAGGCCGCCAACACTTGCGCGTAGTCGGTAATATCGACGACCCGGTTTTCGTGCGGCGGCCCCAACACCTCCGGGATCGGCGCTCGGGGATTTTGCGGCGGCGCGGCGGCCACCTCTGTCATCGGCCGGAGATCGGTCACCCGCAACGTGTAGTGGTCTTTGAGCGAAGTAATCGCCGACGCGCCGACCGGACCACCCGCTCCAAACAACACCACTTTGCCTTCATTCACCGTTGCCATAATCCCCCCAGGCAAAGCGCCCGCTCGACGCTACGTGTGCCAGTAACCAGTCGTGTCCTCTGCGCTCAGCGGTAAGGGCTTGGCGCACCGCTTCCACAGCATCGTCAGCCGTGGTCTCCTTATCCAATTCGCCGAGGCGCAAACAGCGCACTTCGATTTGTCCAGTACGGGCAATTTCGCGGCCAACTAATTCGGCCATAAGCGGCGCTAGCGACCCAGCCTCGGCCCGTGGCAAGGCATTCCACTGCGGATCAACTATATATTCTTCCGGATAATCGCGCAGCAAATCGAGGCGACTCAACAGCACTGCTTTCTCAATACCGACAGCACAGGCCGCCGTCAGCGCCACGTAGGTCCCCCGCGCCGCAGTGTCGAGCACGGCCCCTTCGCCGTCGCCAGCCGGATCGCCGCCCGCTGCGTGGACAATGGCCTCCACACCTGCCAGCACCGGATCTAATGCCTCGCGCTGAAGCAAATCAACCTGCCGGTAGCCAGCTAGGTCGCTCGTCTCTTCTGCACCAATCGCCACCACCTCAAACTCCGCGCCCAACTCAGCCGCTAGCAACGCCCCCCAAGGGCGATCCGCGCCGATTACCGCCACGCGCATAGCATCTCTTCTACCAAGAAAGTTTCTCAGACAAGTTGTGAAAAAAATAATTATCGTCGAGATATATCAACCGCGCCGTGTGCTCCGCTTGACCGACATACACCTCCTGCTCAGGGGCTAGGCTGCATATCTCGCGGCCATCGGCAATGAGCGCCATGTGGCTGTCCACGGTCTCGGGGCTGACGCGCAGCCGCACCCGTTTTTCGGCTGGCAGGATCAAGGTCCGCGACGTGAAGTTGTATTCGTTGATGCCGTCGAGCAACATGCAGCGCACTTCTGGCATGACCAGCGGCGCACCCATCGACAGCAACAGCCCAGTACTGCCCGTCGGCGTGCCAACCACCACTCCATCGCCGCGAATAGTGCGGATTTTGGCGTCGTCAACGAAGACATCCGTCGAGAGCATTTTGTGGTGCGCCCGCAAGGTCACCTCGTTGAAGACCAAACTCTCGCCGCAGGGATGGCGGCAAGAAAGCACCAAGCGCTCGCTGACGAAGTACTGACCATCGACTAAAAGCTGGACAATGCGCGCCAAATCCTTGCGGTCCCCAGCGGTCAAAAAGCCGACGGTGCCAAAATTGATCGCCAACACAGGTCGCTGCGGGAAGCGCGCAAAGGCGCGGAGCACCGTACCGTCGCCCCCGAGCGCAATGACCAAATCCAAGTCGTCCGGGTGCTCGTCGCCTTCGATAAAACATACTGCGATCCCATGCGGATCAAATAGGTCTCGCACCTCGGCGACCAGATAGTCCAAATCCTGATCGCGCGGCAGCACCCCAACTTTTTTCAGTGCGAGTTGCACCGACGCCAACCCCGGAGGGCTACTCAGCCCGCGCTTGTCTGTCGGCTTGGGCCTCGTAGGCCTTGATCAGTGCCTGGGTCCCCTCTTCGGCACAACCAGCGCGCTCGACGATGTTGAAAAACTGGTGGGCGATACTCACGGCCGGCAGAGCCAGCTTGACATCATTGGCCGCCTGCAACACCAACCGCAAATCCTTTTGCTGCAAATAGACCATAAAGCCCGGATCAAAATCGCCCGCAGCAATGCGCGGGCCTAAGTTGCTCAACTGCCAAGAGCCTGCCGCCCCGCCGCTGATGGCGTCGATGACCTTTTGCACGTCCAAGTCAGAAGTCGCCGCCAGCATCAGGGCCTCGGCCATGGCCATGTTGTTGACCGACACCGCGATCTGGTTGCAGAGCTTAGTCGTCTGACCAGCGCCGTTGGAACCAATCAAGTTGATGTTAGTGCCCATCGCCTCAAAGACCGGCAGGCACTGGTTAAAGACGGCCTCATCACCGCCGACCATAATCGACAAGGTGCCATTGATCGCGCCCACATCCCCGCCGCTGACCGGCGCGTCGAGCATGGCCACGCCCCGCTCCTGCAAGGCAGCGGCCACTTCGCGGGTGACTTTGGGCGACACCGTGCTCATATCGATGACGACCTCGCCCTATTTGGCCCCGTGAATCGCGCCTTCCTCACCCACGAGCACGGCCTCCATATCGGGCGTGTCCGTGACAATGCTGATGATGACATCCGCACCCGTCGCCGCCTCTTTGGGCGAACCGACCCGCACGCCGCCCGCTGCAACGACCTCGTCAACGCGCGGCCGGTCGCTGCGGTTATAGACCCTGAGTTGATAACCGGCTTTGAGCAGGTTCTGGGCCATGGGCGCGCCCATGATCCCCAAGCCGATAAAGCCGATTTGCGTTTGCCCCGGTGCTGCTGACATGATTCCTCTCCAATCTAAAACGTGAAAAAGCGATGTCTGTTGTCCTCGATCTCGGCCGTATCGTACAGGTGCGCGAACCAGTTCTGCACGGCCTCCTGCTCGCGCTGAGCCTGCAGCTGAGCGACGACCTGCTCGCGCTGCGCGGCGAATTGCTCCTCATCTACCGGTGTCTTCTCCAGCAGCTTCAGCAAGTAAGCACCTCGATTGCTGCCCTCGGCGACCTCGATCACTTCGCTGAGCCGGCCCTTTTCCAAGCGGAAGGCCGCGCCGATCACCGCGTTAGCACGACCTAGGCCCTCCACCGATTCGGTGCGTGCAAAAGCCTCGGGAGTGTGGAACTCCACCCCGACGTTTTGCGCCGCCTGTGCCAAGGTGGCCCCGGCCCCTACTTCCCGTCGCACGGCCTCCAGTTGGGCCGCGGCGCGGGCGGCCTTTTTGCGCGCGCGCACCAACGGCTCAAGTCGGTCCTTTAGCTCGTCCAAGGGCGCTACGCCCTCAGGGCGTTTGGCCACTAGATGCGCTACCCACAATCCCAAGTCGTCCTCGATGACTTGGCTGACGGCCCCAGGCTCCTCCTCAAAAAACCAGTTGACGAGCCACGTGGTGTTCGCGCTGATGCCCGGCACAGCTTGGCTCTTGCGCAGGAAATTCGTGGGCGTCGCCTCAGTGCCGGAGGCCGCCAGCGTGGCCGCAAATCCTTCGGCTGTGGCCTGCTCTTGGAACACTTCGGCCCGGCTGCGCAGGCTATCCTCGGTCGTGCGCGAGGGCTGGTATCTGAGCAGAATATGGCGGGCATGTACCCTCTCCCCGCTGCTTTCCTCCAAGCGTTCTTCCACCTTGATCAGATGCCAGCCATAGCGCGTCTGCACCGGCTCGGAAAGTTCGCCGGGAGCCAAGGCGAAGGCGGCTTCCTCAAAGGGCGCAACCATCTGGCCGCGACCAAAAAAACCGAGGTCTCCACCTCGGGCGGCGGATCCCTCATCGTCGGAGACCACCGCAGCCAACTCGGCGAAATCCTCACCAGCTTCGATCTCTTGGCGCAGGCGGCCGATCTCTTTTTTGGTCTCCAGCGAATCCTCAGCGCTAGCCACCTTGGGAAAGTAAGCGTATTCCAGCTTTACCTGATCGTGGTGCTCGTAGTCGGCTACGTTTTCTTGGTAGTAGGCAGCCAAATCTTCGTCTGTTACCTCGATCTCGTCATCCGCAGCGTTGCTGGGGGCAAATGCGTATTCGATGCGCACCTTTTCGTTGGCCTCGGCAAAGTGCTGATGCGCTTCGTTGGGACT
>VXZF01000403.1 GCA_009845645.1 Gemmatimonadota bacterium
AAGCCGTGTTGCAATTTTTCCGCTCTTGGCTTGCGGAACACGGAGGCCGAGTCCGCGCGTCCGTGCGAACTTCGGGCATAAACGACTGACGCCTGCCCGCTCAGCGCTCCAGCCACCTCGGCAAGCGAATTTCAGCAGACTGCTGCCAAGCCGTCAGGTAAAGCGAGGCCGTAAAGCGCACGGAGGTGCGGGCCAAATCTAAGGTCAAGGCGCGCACGCGGGCGTCGTTTTCGTCTTCCCAGTGGCCCCACAGCGCGTACACTTCTTCCACCCGCCAGTTGCTTTTTTTGATCTGGCCAGTGATGGCCTTCATCAGCGAATCAAAGGCTGCAACGTCCTGCTCGGCCGCCAGCTCCTCGGGCGCAAAGTCGAGCCGCTCCACAGATGAATCCACCTGTTCGTGGATGCCCTTGCCGATAACCGTGCCGTCCGCTTGCTTCTTGCCGTCGAAGTCTAGGGTTGTGTGCAGGGGCTGACAGATGTCTTGGGCATAGTGGGCGAGAATGCCCGCATAGACGAGGCACTTCTGTTGAATCGCCTCGTTTTCCGGCCACTGGCGATGCTCGGCAAAGGCCACGGCTAGCCGCTCGGTCCACTCGGCGATGGCGTAGGGGGCCATTCCGACTCGCGGCGGGTCTAGCTGTAGCTCGAAACACAGGGTGATAAAGTCAAAGCGCTTCTCCGGAATTGCGCGTCCTCCAAGGTACTCCAGATCGAAATAGTGCTCTCCGTGCTCGGCGTGGCTCAGCAAGGGAGCGCGGCGATTCTTAAACAGATCTGGATCGAAGACCGTATGGCTGGGAATGTCGCCGCCTTGACGAAAGAAAGCTGGCATTTTCTCCGGCAGGGCCAGCACCGCCGCCTCGGTCAGGATTCCATGCCCATCCCCCCACCAAGCCTGGGCTGGGACGGCCACTAAGCTGGCGACGACTGCAATCCATGCTGCGCGGATCGTTCTCATTGGTTTGCGTCCTTTCCTTTGTGCAAATTACACGAAGGTTCCTAAGTAGGCCTCCAACAACTCTCAACCACAAGGATATCCATGAAACTCTCGCTCTCGGTCCGCGTGGCCGAAAAATTCCACGCCAAGCGCAAAGCTAATATGACGCTTGAGCAATTGGCCTCCCTTGCCACCGACTACGGGTATAGCGGGCTGTGTATGCGTGCCTCGCAAGTGGGCGTCCACAGCCCATCAGAGACGGTTGCCGCGGCGCGCGACCTGCTCGACCGCTACTCGTTGGCCGTCTCCATGCTCACCGGCGACTTCCCCATCCCCGAAAACTCCGATCAAGGGCCGGATGCCCTCCGCAATATAACGCCCTATCTCGATCTCGCCGAACGGCTCGGCGCTCCGCTGCTGCGCGTCTGCCTGAAGACGGACGAAGATATCACTTGGGCGCGCCGGGCCGCGGACGAAGCTGCCGAGCGCGACCTGCGCCTAGCGCACCAGTGCCATACCCGCAGTCTCTTCGAGGAATTCGACCGCTCGCTGCAAGTTTTGGCGAGCATTGGCCGCGCCAATTTCGGCCTGATCTACGAACCGGCCAACTTGGAATTATGCGGCCAGTCTTATGGGCTGGATGCCATCCGTCGCTTCGCGCCGCACTTATTCAATGTGTATCTGCAAAATCACGTCTTGACCGCCGATGGTCCAGACTCGCTTGAGACGTGGTGCCGCGGCGAGGTGCGGTTTCGCCAGATTCCCTTGTGGGAGGAAGGGGGGATTAGCTTCCCGCCGCTGATGGACGCGCTGCGCGCGGTCGGCTATGAAGGCTATGTAACGGTCCATCAGGCCTCGGCCGATCTAGGCACTGAAGCCGCGGTCCGCGAAAGCGCCCGCTATCTCAAGCGGCTGTTGGCGACCAATTGACGACGGCTAGGCGTATCTTGATATTTAAATGTTTGTTCGCAAACCCTTTCACAAGTAGGAAAAAGGAGAACCATCATGGCTGTCCGACTCGGCGACGAAGCCCCGGATTTCAGCGCGGAAACCACCGCGGGCCCGATCAATTTTCACGAATGGCTCGGCGACTCTTGGGGGGTACTCTTCTCCCATCCTGCCGACTTCACCCCGGTCTGCACCACAGAGTTAGGTGTAGTGGCCAATATCGAAGAGGAGTTCGAAAAGCGCGGCGTCAAGATCATCGCCCTGAGCGTCAACTCGGTTGACGACCACGAGGGCTGGATCTCCGACATCAACGAGACCCAAAACGCCAATCTCGCCTTCCCGATGATCGCCGATCCCGAGCGCAAGGTCTCTGAGCTCTACGACATGATCCACCCGAACGCGATCGACATTATGTCTGTGCGCTCGGTTTTCTTCTTCGGCCCGGACAAAAAGGTCAAGCTGACGCTGACGTACCCGGCCTCGACCGGCCGCAACTTCGACGAAATTTTGCGCGTGATTGACTCGCTGCAACTGACGGCCAATTACTCGGTCGCCACCCCGGCCAACTGGCAAGATGGCGACGACTGCATCGTGGTCCCGGCCCTCTCGGACGAGGAAGCTACCGAGAAATTTCCCCAAGGCTTTACGGCAGTTAAGCCCTACCTGCGCGTCACGCCGCAGCCCAATAAGTAAGCGATATGAATTTAACTAGGCTGGTTGGGACGGGTGCGTTGCTCGCGCTGATGTGGTGCGCGGCGGCCAACGCGGAATCCCTGACTGTGGTGTCTTGGGGCGGCTCGTATGCGCGCGCCTGCGTAAAAGGCTATCACGAGGCGTTTACGGCCGAGACTGGTATTGAAGTTCGCTTGGAGGACTACAACGGCGGCCTCGCCCAATTGCGCGCCCAAGTGGATGCAGGGGCCGTGCATTGGGACGTGATAGACATGGAGCTCGCCGATGCCATGACCGGCTGCGACGAGGGCCTCCTCGAAGTGCTGGACTTTGAGATGCCTCCCGGGACGGATGGCGAATCGCCTGAGGACGACTTTTACCCGGAAACTATGGGCGAGTGCGGCGTTGGTACGTTGTTCTACTCGACCGTCTATGCGTACCACGCGGAGCATTTTGAGGAGCGCAAACCAGAGACCATCGCCGACTTTTTCGACCTTGAGGCGTTCCCGGGTCGGCGCGGGATGCGGCGCGTGCCGCTCGTCAATTTGGAGTTCGCCTTGATGGCCGACGGAGTGCCTCGGGACGAGGTGTACGCTACCCTCGACACGCCTGAAGGGGTCAGTCGCGCCTTCCGCAAGCTCGACACCATCAAGGATCAGGTGGTTTGGTGGGAGGCCGGCGCGCAGCCGCCGCAGATGCTTGCCGATGGCGAAGTGGTGATGACCACGGCGTACAACGGGCGCATCTTCAATGCTCAAATTTTGGAGAAGCAGCCGTTTACTATCGTCTGGGACGGCCAGGTGCTGGACACGGGCCAGCTCGTAATCGCGGCGGGTGCGCCGAATTTAGAGGCTGCGCGCAAATTCCTCGCCTTTGCGGCGCGGCCGTCGGCCATGGCCGGCGTGGGCCGCTACATCGCCTATGCGCCGACGCGTCGCTCGGGTATGGATCTGATCTCGGTCCACGCCGAGACCGGCGAGGAGATGGCCCCGCACATGCCGACGTATCCAGCCAATGCGGCGGGCGCACTGAACAACGACTGGCGCTGGTGGAGCGACAACATGGACGAAATGAACGAGCGCTTTAGCGCTTGGCTGGCGCGCTAGCAGCGGGAAAAGTTGTTCGATAGCGGGCCGGGGCGTCTTTGCCTCGGCCCGTTTTTTATAATTCGGCGAAAATCGCCTCTATGTCAGCCGTTTTCTTCCACTTGGCGAATTCTCTGTCCATCTTAGGCGACCACTTGCGATCCACTTCCCCGGGCGTGTAGCGGCCGTCGGCAATGCTCTTCTTGCCCCAATAGTCGCGCAGGCGGGTGTTTTCGGATGACTCCACGACCTCGCGGGCGTATTGCGGCGGCACGAAAATCACGCCTGTGGGGGTCGCCAGCACGATATCGCCCGGCATACAGGTCGCCTCACCCACCCGCACCGGGCCGTTGATCTCGGCCATGGTCACCTCGCCAATGGCCGAGGGATGCAGCCCCTTACAGAGCACGTTGATCGGCAACTGGCGCACGCGGTGATCGTCGCGGATGCCGCCATCGACGACTAGGCCCGTACCGCCGGTGTTAGCTGCGATTGCCGTGCCGAGATTGTCGCCGATAAAGGTCCCGCGCAGCACCTTGCCGAACAGATCGACGACCAATACGTCGTTGGCGACCAAGGTGTCGATAACCCAGCTATTCTGGCCGCCAATCCGCCCGTGCCGCTCGCCTTCGGCATTCACGACGTCGTTGAAGTCGGGCCGATGCGGGATGTAGCGGGCCGTTACCGCGCGGCCGACTAGCACGCAGTTTGGATGCAGGTTGATCCAGTCGCCTTCGAACTGAAACGAATGTCCCTTGCCCATCAGCACGCCCCAGGCTTCCTCAATGGTCACTCGCTTCATCCGCTCGACAATATCGTCGTCAACTTTGGGCCGCCCATTGCGAAAGCGCGGGCCTGAATACGCGCTCGTTATGCTCTTTATTTTGCTAGGTGCGTTGAGTTCGAACGCCATGATCGCTCCTTGGAAAAGGATAAAAAAATGGCCGCGCATCCTTTGCGGACCGCGACCAAGCTAATACATCTCGTCCGAGCGTCAACCCGGCAGAAGGGTGGAATGGTTAAAAGGGCAGATCGTCGTGGTTGGGGCCGGCTGCGGGGGCAGCGGCGAGTTCATGGCCGTTGCCGTTGACCTCGGCAGCTTCGGCGATTCGCTCTGCGCCGAGCATTTTCATGGTGCTGGCGACGATTTCGGTGGTCTGGCGCTTCTGGCCCTGCTGATCTTCCCAAGAGCGCGTTTGCAGCTTGCCCTCGATATAGACCTTGCTGCCTTTCTTTAGGTACTGACCTGCGATTTCGGCGAGGCGCCTCCACAAGACGATGCGGTGCCATTCGGTGCGCTCTTGGCGCTGCCCGTCCTTGTCGTTCCACGATTCGCTGGTGGCCAAGCTGAAGTTGGCGACCTGAGCGCCGCTGGGGGTAAAGCGGGTCTCGGGATCAGACCCTAAGTTGCCGATGAGTAAAACCTTGTTAAGACTCGACATATTACTGCTCCTCTCGGTTGTGCAGGCTGCGATAGTCCTGCGTCCACTCGCTGCGCTGACGACGCTTGCGCGCTTGGGGCGTCTCGATGCCGTAGCGGCGACAGAGGCGGCTGAAACTGCCCGGGGCAATGCCCAAGGCCGAGCCGGCGTCGTGGTTGCTGGCATAGATCCGCGCAGCGCGTTCGATGCGATCTTTGGCGATAGGCGGCATGAGTTTCTCCTTTTGTGCGAGATTAAGTGAGATAGCGGAAAACGGGAAAGCTCCAGACGACGAAGATCGCCCCTGTGCACATTGGCCCTAGCCGGCTCACTTGGCGCTGGGCGCGCTTGTTTTTGCTCAGTTCGCGCAAGGCGTGAAATGCAAAAATTGGGTTCATGGATCGGCTCTCCTGTGGCCAGCGGCTATTAGTTGAGAAGCGGCTTCACTGCGAATACAAAGAGGCTGACGAGGGCGTACATCAGGCCCTGACTGATGATCTCGCGTCGCATGTGGTTTTGCTCCTTGCGATGAGGTCCTTGGTGCTCGGTTTTCCAATGCAAAAAAGGCCCTTTTTACTTCGATTACCTGCACAAAAAGATAGTAAACATTTGTGTATAAGTCAAGAAATTTCCCCCCTTTTTTCGCCTCCTTTTACGGGGTTTTTCTCATCTAACCAAAAAACAATAACTTATTGATATAAAAAAACTTTTTCAGTTTAATAAATTTCTATTAAAGAGCAATAAAACGAGGGATATTACGGTCTGCGAACGCGGTAGTGCCACGCAGTGCTTCGTTTGTTAGATTATGGGCACTAATGGCACAACGGCTACGAGCCTACGAGAAAGGAGAAAAGCCATGAGTACGGTACTCGTTCACATTGGCGTCCGAGCCACGGACCTCGAAAAAACCATCCGCTTTTGGCGCGACGGCCTCGGCCTGCCCGTGGTCTCGACCCACGGGAGTTGCTACGACCTCAGCGACGGCCACCACAACTTCCGCGTCTTCCAGCACAACGGTCCGGACCGCCCGGCCCACGTCAGCGGGATGCTCGACTATCTGCACATTGGCGTGCGGGTGCCCGACCTCGAAGAGACCGGCCGCCGCCTATTGGATATGGGTTACGAGATTTTTTCCGATGGTTTGGGCGGCAAGGAGCCGATCGATGTCCACAACATCCGCGAAGGGGCCTTCAAGGTCGAAGACCCCGACGGCATTACCGTAGATGTGACGGCCAGCGACGATCAATGGCCTGGTGCGGTCCTCAAATAGTCCGACTACATCCCAATCCTTATCCCTAATCGAGAGGATCTAATGCCAGCTAAAAAGACCAACGTCATTCTCTTCGGCATCGACAGCCTGCGCGCCGATCACATGAGCTGCTACGGCTACCACCGCCAGACTACGCCCCATATCGACCGCTTTGCTGCCGATGCCGTGCTCTTTGAAAAGAACTACTCGGCCCACATTCCCACGACGTCGGCCTACGCCTCCATGCTCACCGGCCTCGACTGCTT
>VXZF01000730.1 GCA_009845645.1 Gemmatimonadota bacterium
CTGACCGCAAAGCGCCGGGCCAACTCCCACAGCGTATCGCCCGACTGCACCGTGTACATTTCGCCGCTTTTTGAGGTCCTTCCTTGCTTGGCCCTCGGAGCGGCCGAGATCGGGATATAGAGAATTTGCCGCGGCCGGATGAAATTGGGGTTTCTCAGGCTATTGGCCGCGGCAATGACCCGCGTAGAAACGCCAAAGGTCTGGGCGATCCCAGAGATCGTGTCGCCGCGTTGCACCTGATATTGATGGACCGCTACCCCCGGCGAGACCGGCAGGCTAGCGTACTGGTTGAGCAAAATTTGGCCCTTGCCGGGTGGCACCCGTAGAACATAAGGCGGGCGACTCCCCGGCGGCGTGATGTCTTGGCGCAACTCGGGATTGAGGTCGTGTAACACCTGACGTTCGATGCCCAGCAGTTGGGCTGCCGATTTCAGATCGACATACTGCCAATCTTTGGGCAGTTCAACTGCCTCGTATGCAAAGGGTGGCTCTTCGGCTTGGGGCTTAAAACCAAAAAGTTGTGGGTCCTTGGCGATAACGGTCGCGGCCATAAAGAGCGGCACGTAGTTTTTTGTTTCGCGGGGCAGGTCAAGCTGCCAATAATCGTTGGTGCCGGCGCGGGCGATGGTCCGGCGGACTCGCCCTGGCCCGGCGTTGTACGCGGCCAACGCTAAGCGCCAGTCGCCAAACTCGGCGAAAAGGTCCTTTAGATACCGGGCAGCGGCCTCGGTCGCCTTGATCGGGTCGCGCCGCTCGTCAATCCAGTGGGTGCGCTTGAGGCCCATCATGCGACCGGTGTGCGCCATAAACTGCCACAACCCCACTGCTCGCGACCGCGAATAGGCCCTTGGATTGAGGCCGCTTTCGATAACCGCTAAATAGAAAAGGTCGCTGGGCATCCCTTCGCGCTGGAGAATATCGGTGATCAGCGTGCGATAGCGCCCGGCGCGCTGCAACCAAATGGCAAAGGTCTTACGACCTCGCGTCTGGAAAAAGTGGAGACTGGCAACGACGCGGTCATTGGCGTCGATGGGCATGTCGCAGCGGCGACCGAGCCGGTGGATGAGGCCCAACGGTTCGGCGTCGGCTGGCAGGGTCTCGATTTTTTCCTTGGATAGCCCTTCGAGCAGAAGGGGTAAATGGCTGTCGGGGGGAAGGTGCTCCAAGTGCGGCAACAAGCTGAGGTAGGCCTGCTCAATCTCCAAACCGAGGCGCATGGCCTGCGTGGTATCGGTCAGCGCGTCGTGCTCGTCGAGGTCGGCGAGAATGCCGATGGCCGCATCGAGCGACTCTTGCGCCTGTTGAGTCTGACCGAGAGCGTGGCTTTCGATAGCGAACAGCAAGTGCCAGCGAACAGCGCGTAGGTCGGCCGTATCTGGCGGTGGATCCTCAACAGACACGACAGGGACAGCCCCATCGTCGAAGACCATCGGTCCGGTGCCTTTGCCACGGGCACAGGCCATGAGCAGCAATGCGATAATACAGCAGCACAAGCGCATGGCGCGTTACTCCTCCTGCGAGACGAGGATCTGGGAGCGGACCTTGAGAGCGTTGGGGTAATACCTCCCGATTCGTTCGGCCGCGGCTTGGGCTTGCGCCTCAGTGCGATAGTTGCCGACTTCGATCTTGTAATAAGGTCCCTTAAGGGTCACATTGATGTCTTCGCGCTTCAGGCGCTTTTTTGCCTCTTCCGCGAGGTGGATGGCCTTGTCGTGATGGTGCGATAGGAACTGGTCAATCAGCACCCGCCAGCCAGTGATACTCACCAACTCGGGCGCAGCCTCCTCCGGAGCGGAATCAGGCACCGCGCTCGCCGGGACCTCAACGACATAGGCATCGGCATAGTCCGGGCCAAGTGCGACGACCTGTTCCCTGAGGGCCGCGGCTGCGGTGTGGGTAGCGTATTGGCCAGCTTGCAGCACCGAGTGCGCGTTGCGGGCCACTAGATAAACCTTCACGCCGAGAGCGCGTTCTAGTTCGGCGCGGAGCTGGCGGGCCATGGCTTCGTTACTCAGGGCCGCTAGCTGGAGGCGATAGACTGAAGCGCTTGCTGCCGGGGCGTGCTCTTGCACGGGAGCCGTCGGCTCCGCTGGGGTTTGGGCCTGATCGCGGTTCTCGCGTTGAACTGGCTCAATTAGCAAATCTTCGTCGAGGGTACGCGGATCAAATTCTTCGCGGCTGGCGGGCGCGGCATCGCCCGAATCGCTGCGCCAGCGCGGTGCGCTCGCGCAGTGGGCCGTGCCGAGCAAGGCCAGCAAGAGGAGGAAGGAGTACGTTCTCATGGCTCGATCCAAGCGCGCAGGGCGGGTTCGTACGGAGCGCGGGCGACGCCCTTTTCCGAAATGATCGCCGACACCAAGTCGCAGGGCGTGACATCAAAGGCCGGATTGTAAACCGGCACCGCGTCCGGGGCCGTGGGCTTGCCCATGCCTTGGCGAACCTCGGCTCCATCGCGTTTTTCAATGGGGATTTCCGCACCCGAGGTCAATTTCATGTCGAGGGTCGAGACCGGCGCGGCCACGTAGAAAGGCACGTCGTGTTCGCGGGCGAGGATAGCCAGCCCATAGGTGCCGATTTTGTTGGCCACGTCGCCATTTTTGGCGATGCGGTCAGCACCCACAATACAGCAGTCAATCGCCTCATTGCGCAGCACGACCGCGGCCGCATTGTCGCAGATGACCTTGACGTCGATGCCGCTCTGCATCAGTTCCCACGCCGTCAGCCGCGAACCTTGGAGCAAGGGGCGGGTTTCATCGGCAAACACGGCGACTTTCTTACCCGCCTCTTGGGCTGCATAGACGACCCCCAAGGCCGTGCCGTAGTCTGCCGTGGCCAAGCCGCCGGCGTTGCAGTGCGTGATAACTTGGCTGCCATCGCGTAGGAGCGCCGCGCCGTGCGCGCCGATCTGGCGACAGATTTGGCGGTCTTCCTCAAAAAGGCGGTGAGCAGCCGCTAGCAGGGCGTCGCAGATGGCGTGATTGTCGCGGCCTCGATTCTCCGCCAACACCTCCTGCATCTGATCCAAGGCCCAGAACAAATTGACCGCGGTGGGCCGGGTGCGGGCGAGGCGGGCAATGGCCGCTTCCACGCGGCGGCAAAAGGCCTCGGGGGCGCAATCGACCGCGGTACGCGCACCCACTACGACGCCGTACGCAGCCGCCAAGCCAATGGCCGGGGCACCGCGCACCACCAGCCCTTCAATCGCGCGGGCGATGGCCTCGACATCGCGGTAGGTTGTGTACACCAGTTCCTCGGGCAAGCGAGTCTGGTCGAGCAGGCTCAGCGCGTCGTCCTGCCATTTAAGCGTTTGCATCGGCATTAGAAAGTCGAAAATTCAAAGGGCGTTTCTGGGGCTTCCTCAGGCGCGTCCCCATCGGCGAAATCCGTGCGCTCGGCGTCGCCCCACAGCCTCTCTAAAGCGTAGAAGTCGCGCGCCTCCTCGCGAAAGATGTGGACGACAAAATCGACGTAATCCATCAGCACCCAGCGCCGCGTATCCGCGCCCTCAATGTGCCAAGGCTTTTCTCCCATCTCGACGAGCTGGTCCCGCACCGCATCGACGAGACTGCGAATGTGCTGTTCAGAGGTGCCCGTACAGAGCAAGAAGTAGTCACAGGTGTCGGAAATGTCGCGCAGATCTAGCAAGGTTATTGCGAAGGCCTTCTTATCTTGTAAAATTTCTACGATGCGGGTGATGCGCGGCTCTTGACACAGGCTCATGGACGTTTTCTCGTGGTTACTCAGCCGGATCGAGTAGGCCGATGCGGCGATAGTCGCGCCCGATGACAATCGAGACGCTTGCTAGATTGAACTGGTTTTCCTTCTTCTGCTGAATAAAATGAGGTATTCCCAAGATGTCCGCCACTTGTCGAGCTTGCTCGATATCGCCGTCCAAATCGACGACGAGGGTGTGGAGGTAATTAAAGCTGGGCGCATTGCCTTCGTGAATTACGTCTAACCCGAGGGCGCGTGCCTTTTTGCGCAGGCGGGCGGCGACTTGCGATTCGCCTCCGCCATTGAGAATTTCGACCCGAATGGGACTAAGTTGGGGAGTGGTTTCCGGCTTGGGGACTTCCTGTTGGGGCGTTGGCTCGGGGGCAGCAGATTGCGACCAGAAGGCTGCCTTGAGGAGAAGGGCTATGGCCACAGTGGCCAGCCCCCACAAAATTAGCTCCTGCACATAGGAATTTTCTCGATCCATCGCTCCAACGCCATTAATGAATAAAAAACGGCAAGTTAAGTCAAGTAAACAAAGGATGATACGTGGATATCTGGCGCGAAGAAACCTTTGCCCATCGCTTCTCTACGGCTGACTTTCTCGCCGCCTGTCACCAAGCGTTTGAGCGCTACGGCGCGGGGGTCATCGACAATCCACCGCGGACCGAGTCCGTCCAAAAGCGCGGGTCACTCGACTACTTTCGCTTGGATATGCCCGCCGAATGGCCGGGGAAGTTTCGCGCGCGAAAGATCATCGAAGAATTCTCAGACGTGGCGAGCGGACGGCTGGCCAAGCGGGAGGCGTATATCGCATTTGAAGATCTGCAACAGGGCCGATCGTGGCGGCTGGAGGCCGGGGATATCACCGACAGGCGCACCGGCGCGGCGGGCGCGCTGGGTCTTCAATACCTAGCAGGCGAGTCCATCAGGCGAGTCGCCATTCTGGGAACCGGCCGGATTGCGCGGAACTTGGCCTTATCTTGCGATGCGCTCTTTGATTTGGCGGAGATTGCCTGCACGAGTCGCCGAGCGGCGAACCGAGCGGCGTTTGCCGAAGCGGTCGAGCCAGACCTACGTGCGCGCCTGCGGTTAGCAACGTCGCTAGAGACGTGTATTGCCGGTACCGACGCCGTGCTGACGGCGGTGCCGACGCCGCAGCCCATTTTAACTGCGGCGGCACTGGCCGAGGTCCCCTACCTCGCCGTCATCGCCGGAGACAGTCGCACGCGCCAGCTCGCGCCGGAAGTGCTCTACGAGCGCACAGTGGTCGTAGATGTGCTCGCTCAAGCCCAGAAGTCCGGGGAGTTTCGCTTTGCGACCAAGCAGGGCCAAGCTGCGCAGATCGCCTTGGCGCGCAATACCGAGGGCAAGGTGCTGGATATCGGCGATGCCGCCTGCGGGCGACTTGGCACGTCAGCGCCAAGCGCGGTTTATCTGACGGGGATGGGGGCGCAGGACTTGTGTGCGGCGGCCATGGTGTACCGTCGCCTGATCACTTGAACAACCCCGAGTACTTAAAGGTCATAATGTAATCCTGCGAGCCTTTCTTCTTGGCTTGAGGTCGGCTGTCGTAAATGTCCCAGCCAAAGCCGAAGAGAAACTGATCCTTGTAAAAGGAAATGGCCACGCCCAGCGAGATGGCCAGCGAGTTTCCGGTCGAAAGGGCTTCGAGGACATTGCCGATGGCGGTGAAATGGATGCCGGAAATCGACGGGCTATCCACGTTGTGCCAGCCGGCAAAGGCCAATCCAGGCAAACCAATCAGGCGCTCGGTTTGGCCTGGGACCGCGTTGCCGTCGGCGTCGGTATAATCGCGCCCGGGGCGGATCGTTAAAAAGGAAACCAGCGGCTTGGCCTCAAATTCCCACTTCCAGCCCCCAGCTTCCAAAAGCTGCGACACGCTCTGCGGCGGGGCACCTGGGTAGCTATGGGTAGTAATTTTGAGTCGCACGCGGCGATTGTCTTCTTCTGACAATCGCAAATTGAGATCCTCGACTAGGACGCGACCACCGCTCGACTCGTAGATGGCAACCTTCTGCTTTTGGGTACTGTTTTTGCCTTTGGGGACATAGTCTTCGTCGAGCCGGGTCCACTCGACGACCAGCTCGCGACCGATTAGCGCCTGCCGCAGCGAGTCGGGAATTGTAAAGGCCACATCCACTTTGGTTCCGTCTTTTTGCACCACCGGAGTATTGTTCCAGCCGACGGTCAAGGGCTGGGGCTCTTCGCCGCGCGAGACCAAAACCTCGACAATCTGCGCCAAGTCGATATCTGCGAGCACCCCGTGCCCCTTGTATTCAAGCGGACGGGCGCGGTCTTTGACGTCGTTGCTGACCAACAAAACGCGCCCGCGGCGGTCGCCCAAGGCATCGGGCGTAAAAAAGAGCGTGAGGCGTGCGGACTCGCCCGGGGCCAGCGCAAATTGCGTCGGCGCAACATGGGCTTCTTTACTTTGGGGATACGCCTCGACTTGCAGCACGGTATCGCCGACATTGGTGGCCACGAAGGTCCTTTCCGTCTGCTCCCCCAAGACCGCGTAGCCAAAATCGACGACACCCGCCGGATTCAGTTCGATTTCCGCGGCCACGCCGTTGCCCTTGAGCAAGACATCGAGCGTCATCATTTCATTCGCGCCCAAGCCGTCTAAGCGCAAGGTCCCCGAAATTGCTCCACGCGCCGACGGACTGAAGGCCATGTGCAGCGGCAAGGTGCGCTGGCTTTGGGCCGGTAACAGGAACTTGTTGTCGGCGTCGATTGGAGTGTGGGCGGTAAATTCGGCGCTCGTCGAGCGAAGCTGGTGAATCTCAAAGTCGGCGTTGCCCACATTGGCTATTTCGACGACTCGGCTGCTGCTTTCGCC
>VXZF01000749.1 GCA_009845645.1 Gemmatimonadota bacterium
ACAAGCGCAACTTCGAGCGCTACGAGAGCCTGTCGGCGGAAGATTTGACGGCCATCCTATCGCGACAGGAATACGAGCGGCTGCGCGACGAGTACCAGTACAGCGTCCGCCGCATGGCCTTGACTCAGGAGACCCAGACCCAGGACTCGCTGCTGGCGGCGAGCAAGGTGGTTCAGCTCGTCTCGGCTGTGGAGCGCATGGAACGCAATCTAAAAATCGTCCGCGGCCGGCTCGACAACCTGACGGTGCGGGCACCCGTAGCCGGGCAGCTAACCACGCTGAAAGCGGAGGTCGGCGAGAGCAAGAGCGCGGGTGGACGCCTCGGCCAGATCGACATGATCGACGGCTTCAAGGTGCGCGCTGCCATTGACGAGCACTACATCGGTCGCGTGGACCGAGGGCAGCGCGGCCAGTTCGACAGCGACGACGAGTCATACAGCTTGGTAATCCGCAAGGTTTATCCAGAGGTAGAGGAGGGCCGTTTTAAGGTGGATCTAGTGTTTGAGGGGGAAGCACCCGAGGGCATCCGGCGCGGCCAGACCCTGCACATTCGCTTGGAACTGGGCGATTTAGATGAAGCAGTGCAAGTGGCGAGGGGCGGATTTTACCAAGCGACCGGGGGCCACTGGGCCTATGTGCTCGACGCTTCCGGCGACCGGGCTACGCGGCGCTCTATCGCACTGGGCCGCCAGAATCCCCGGGTGTACGAAGTGCTGGAGGGGCTTGAGCCGGGAGAGCAGGTGATTACTTCGAGCTATGAGACTTTTGGCGAAGACATGGACGTGTTGGTGTTGCGCTAGCAACGCCCTAAACAAGGAGAAAAAATCATGACTGAGCAGACAGCGAATGCTGAAAATGGCCGCGCGCCTCTGATCCGCACCGTCGGGTTGCGCAAGCTGTACACGACCGAGGAGGTAGAGACGACCGCCTTGGACAACGTGAACCTCGAAATCGCCGAAGGCGAATTTGCCGCCATTATGGGGCCGTCGGGCTGCGGCAAGTCAACGCTGCTCAATTTGCTCGGCCTGCTCGACAACCCGACTGAGGGGGAATACTGGTTGCTGGACGAGGAGGTATCGACCTACTCGGAGCGCCTGCGGGCGAATCTGCGCAAGGGGACGATTGGCTTTGTCTTTCAGTCGTTCAACTTGATCAACGAATTGACGGTGTACGAGAACGTCGAGTTGCCTCTGCTCTACATGGGTATGCCGGCTACGGAGCGCAAGCAGCGCGTGCGGTCGATCCTCGATCACATGCAGATCACCCACCGCGAGAAGCACTTTCCGCTCCAACTTTCCGGCGGCCAGCAGCAGCGCGTGGCTGTGGCGCGGGCCTTGGTAGCGGAGCCGAAGCTGGTGTTGGCGGATGAGCCGACCGGCAATCTCGACTCGCGCCACGGCGACGAGGTCATGGAGATGCTCACTGAGATGAATCGCAACGGCACGACCGTGGTGATGGTGACGCACTCGCCGGCCTACGCCGACTTTGCGCACCGGATCATTCACCTGTTCGACGGCAGGATCGTGAGCGAGAACATCGAGCGGGACCAGGAAGCGTCGTGAGCGGCGCACTAGGGCGATAAGCTGCGCACTGAGTAACCAAGACGCGGAGGCACATCATGATCGAAATGCACGACATCGAAAAGTACCATCAATCCGGTCCCCGCAAGACCTACGTGCTGCGCTACGTACACCTGAACGTCGCCGAAGGCGAGTTCGTGTCGATTATGGGGCCGAGCGGCGCTGGCAAATCGACGCTGTTGCACATCATGGGGATGCTCGATGAATCGACGGCTGGGTCGTATCGGTTCCTTGGCGAAGAGGTGGGCAGAATGGGGGAGAAGGAACGCACTGAGATCCATCGGCGGCACATTGGTTTTGTCTTCCAAGCCTATCACCTGATCGACGAGCAGACGGTGTACGAAAATCTGGAGATGCCGCTGCTCTACCAAAAGGTGGAGGGAGCCGAGCGCAAGGCGCGGGTGAGCGAGTTGCTCGACCGCTTCCAGATGGTGGCCAAAAAGGACCTGTTCCCGCACCAGCTTTCCGGCGGCGAGCAGCAGCGCGTTGGCGTTGCCCGCGCCCTGATCGGCCAGCCGACGCTGATCCTCGCCGACGAGCCTACGGGCAACCTCAACTCCAAGCAGGGGGAAGAGGTGATGGACATGCTGCGGGAGTTGAACGACGAGGGCACGACGATTGTGCAGGTGACGCATTCGGAGAAGAACGCTGGCTACGGTAGCCGGGTGGTGCATCTGTTGGACGGCAAGATAGAGCAAGAGGGAAGGTACTAGCCAAGAGGGAGGTACTAACCATGCTACGCAATAACCTGATCGTCGCCTGGCGCAATCTGCGCCGCTATCGGATGTACACCGCGATCAACGTGGGTGGGCTGGCCGCGGCCTTTGCGGTGGCCATCTTCGTCGGCCTGTACGTGCATAGGGCGCTGACGTGGGACCGCTTCCACGCCAAGGGTGAGCAGATCTATCAGGTCTGTATGACACATCCGGCCTGGAAAGGGAAGGCTATGACGGGGACGCCGGGAGACCTCGGCCCGGAGATGGTGGCCACACTTCCCGCTGTGCTGCGCTCGATGCGTACAGAAGACACGTCCGGACTGCTGCTCTACGGGGATCAAGTGACCGAGGCGAGGGGACGGTTCGCCGACCCTGGATTCTTCGAGTTGTTCAGTTTCCCCCTGATCGCGGGCGATCCAAGCACGGCCCTCGACGGGCCGAACTCGATCATATTGTCGAGGCGGCTGGCGCAGCGGCTATTCGGCTCCGACGATCCCATGGGCCAGACCCTACAGCTAGGGGACCGCGGTATCAGCGGAGACTTTATCGTCACCGGGGTCGCCGAGAACGTTCCGTACGCGTCCAGCCTAGAGTTCGACTGGGTGATCCCCTTCGTCCAGCGGGAAATCCAGCTTGGGGGGCACGGCGCAGGTGAGACCTACTTACAGATCGCCGATGCCGCGGGTGTGGAAGCGGCCTTGGCCTTCGACCCGGACCGGTACTGGGAAGATTCTGAACTCGTCATCGTGCCACTGTTCGACAAGCGGCTACATCCTCAACTCAGTGGGGGGAGGTCAATGAAGAGTGCGCTCTACCGCAACGGATTCGTCGCCTGCCTCGTGCTGCTGCTAGCGTGCATCAACTACGCCAACTTGGCCGCGGGCATGTCGCTGACGAGGGCGCACGAAGTAGGTGTGCGCAAGATGGTCGGTGCCGGACGAGGACAGCTAATGCGCCAGTACTTCGCCGAGTCTCTGCTGCTCTGCTTCGCTGCACTAGCGCTCGCCATGCTGCTGTGGGAGATCTTGCTGCCGGGCCTGAATCGTCTGCTGACCGGGTCTGGATCACTCGAATCGCGCCTCGACTTGCAGTACACGCCGTGGACGGTGATGGCCCTAGCTGGGTTCGGAGTGGTCATGGGGCTCGTGGCGGGTGCGTACCCGGCGCTGGTGCAGTCGCGGATGCAGCCGGTCGAGATTATGCAAGACAGGCTCCAGGTGCGAAGCCGTGCCAGTCGCATCTTAGTAGTAGTTCAGTTCGTGGCCTCTACGGTGTTCCTGACCGCGGCCCTCGTCGTGGACCGGCAGGTTGATCATTGGGAGTCCCTAGATCAGGGCTACGACCCGCAGCTCGTGGTTTGCATCCCGACGTTTGCGGGTTCCTCGCAAGGGGAAGGGGAAGGCGTACATGAGTCGCAGCGCTTCCTCGAGACTTTCCGCCAGGAGGTCCTCCCCCTTTCGGGTGTGCTCGCCGTATCCGGCTCCAGCGAATTCCCCAATAGAGTCAGTGACTTTCGCTTCGACGACCATGAACGGCCGGAGGCCTCGCTGATTGAGGTTGATCCGTACTTCCTGCGCACCCTCGGCTTAGAACTGGTTGAGGGCGAGGACTTCCCCCCAGACCTGCTGGCCAGCGGTCGCGTAGCGCTCGTCAACCAGCAGCTAGCGGCCACACTGGAGGGACCGGTCGTCGGCTCCTACCTCGAAGGCGGGTACCGGCCGAGGATTATTGGCGTGGTCTCCGACTTCCAGCACGATGATCCCTTCGTCTTTGTGCCGGAACTCGTACTCAGCGTCCTACCGGATCGTCCCATTGAGACGGTGCTAGTGCGGGTGCGACCCGAGGGGGTGCCCGAGACGCTCGCCGAACTGCGCGAGGCTTGGGAACGGTTGGCACCCGGGGTGCCCTTTAGCTATCGCTTTCTCGAAGACCATATCGCCGAGCGCTTCTTTTTTCACGCTAGGATCATTAGCCAACTGCGCTGGCTGGCCGGGTTCCTGGCCCTAATCGCCTGTCTCGGCGTCTTCGGCATGGCCTCCCTCGCCGTCAGCCGACGCACCAAGGAGGTAGCCGTGCGCAAGGTCCTCGGTGCCTCGACCGCGAGCGTGACCGTGCTGCTGTCTTCGCAGTCTACGCGGCTCGTGTTGATCGCCGTGGTCATCGCCATGCCTCTGGCCTACCGGCTCTCGGAGTATTTACTCCGCAGCGAAGTGAACCGCATCGAGCTCGACCTGCTCAGCTATTCGGCTGGTGGCCTGATCGCCCTAGGTCTGACTTGGCTGGTGTCGGGATATCACGCGGTTCGAGCGGCGCTGGCGAATCCGGTGGACTCGCTGCGCAGCGAGTAGAGGGATTCTCTACAAATCGCACCGATTTATGACGATGTGGATTTTTTACTCCAGAGGAGGCGAAAGATGATCAGCCAGAAGCCTAACGGCGGCAGTTCAAAACGGGAAGCGGTACTCTTTGCGCTTTTAACTTTTTTCTCCGCTAGTGCGGCAATGGGCACGAGCAGCGAGGACGGCCCGATCGTCGTTCCATTGCAGTGGGTGCGGCCAAGTGAGGATGTAATAGACGATGTGCCAGACCTCGACTTTGAAAGCCGAGGCTGGGTCCGCAAGCGGCCTGTCGAGTCCGGTCTCCGGGGTCTGCCGCCAACCGACCGAATCCTGTTCTACGGAATCTTCGATCTCAGTGCAGAATCCATCGTCTTGTCACTTAGTCCAGAGAAGGCTTCGGAGTACCTGTGGACGCTTCCGCAACGCGAAGCCCCCGACTCCCGCGTTTCTTGGATCAATGCGCTGGACGCCGATGGCGAGGAAGTCTTCTACTTTGACTCCGACAACGACGAGGATTTCGCGGACGAAGAGCCAGTCGAGCCTGAGGACTATAGCCTCTTTATGCGATTGCTCGGGTACGTGTTCGACGGGATGTCTTATGGAATTCGCGCGGAGTCAGAAGTCCATTTTGAATATACCGACGGCGAGGAAGTAAAAGAGAAAACCGTACCCGTCGCGGTGATCAAGTTAGAGCAGTACAGAAAAAGAAGCCCCGACAATCCTAAGTTCGAAGGGCAAGTATTCGACATGCGGGTGGGATCCGTCGAACTAAACGGCGAAGAAGTCAGACTAGCTGTGGTAAGCGGGATCGACGCAGCCACCTATCACGACAAGCACGGCGAGATCCTTTGGGATCTAAACAAGGATGGCTTCTTTGAAAATGAAACCGAATCCCGCGAATGCTATCGGATCGATAGTTCCTTTAACATCCTCGGCAGGTCGCTTCAGGTCGCAATGATTAGCCCGTCCGGGGATAGGCTCGTGCTGGTACCGACCGACGAAACAGTCCCCCCTAAGATCGAAATAACAAAAGGTGAACCCGCGCCTGAATTTGCGGTTGTGGACGTCCAAGGTGATACGCTCCGCCTCTCTGATTTCCGGGGACGCCACGTCCTGCTCGACTTCTGGGCGAGTTGGTGTGGGCCATGCAGGGAGGATACGCCAGAGCTAGTGGATATATACCGTGCGAAGCAGGCGCACGGCCTCGAAATCATCGGCATTATCAAAGACGACAGCCGCGAAGCGGCGATGCGCTATGTTGAGGCGCACGGGATCGAATGGCCCCAGATACTCGAAGTTGAAAACGAGACCAAGCCAACCGAGATATACCACATAGGCGGGATTCCCTCGTACGTCTGGGTCGGCCCCGATGGCGTCGTAATCAACCCAGAGCTAAAAGGCGATCTAGACGACCTGTACGACGCTTTTTGACGAGACCATGTGTGCTTTAGAAAAGGCGGAGCTATGATCAGCACAAAACAATTAAGGGTCTTTGAGGAGCGGGTAGCTTTTCCTAATTCCAGAGGAGGAGAAAGATGATCAGCCAGAAGCCTAACGGCGGCAGTTCAAAACGGAAAACAGCGTTCTTGGCGCTCTTGATTTTTCTCTTCACTAGTCCGGCAATGGGCACGAGTACCGAGGACGACCCGATCGTCGTCCCATTGCAGTGGGTGCGGCCAAGTGAGGAGGTGCTCGCCGACTTTGGTTGGCCAGGACTCGACTTTGAAGACCAAGGCTGGATCGGCAAGCAGCCCTTCGAGTCCGGTCTCCGGGGTCTGCCGCCAACCGACCGGATCCTGTTCTATGGGATCTTCGATCTCAGTGCAGAATCCATCATCTTGTCACGTAGCCCAGAGAAGGCTGCGGAGCGCCTGTGGACGCTTCCACAACGCGAAGCCCCCGACTCCCGCGTTTCTTGGATCA
>VXZF01000271.1:0-6103 GCA_009845645.1 Gemmatimonadota bacterium
GAGCTTGGTACTCAAGAAATGGTTTTGGTACCTTCTTTTCGGAGAATCTCTCCATGACGAAACGATTCCGCTGAATTGCGCTGTCAATGAGACCAAATTCCTGTCTTTTGCTAAACAAGAGACAATTGATAAACACTTAGCAGACCCAGTCTCTCAAGCTAAAATCCTATGACATGGATTGCGGCGGAAGTATTGTTCGCCGGTGCTTGGAGAGACTCGACCAGTGGCTTCGGGTCGGCTTTATGCAGGCCCTCATCCAAATCAAGCTCGCCAGCTAACTCGCACTCCGGCCCAAGCGGCAATCTTCTGCGGCAAGCCACTCCGCATACGGGCGCGGCATGGAGTTGGGCAGGCCCATGCCGTGTTCCTCACGCCAGCGCAAGAGCGGGTGATCGCGTTCTGCTTGCGGTAGTTCCACGCGCTGACCACGCGCCCCTGACTCGAAGATTCCCATCAATATCTCCAGCACGTGGCGGCCAGCCTCGCCCGAGCACTCGTGCGCACGGCCCTCGTCGAGTGCCTGCACGTACTCGTCGGCGAACTGGTAATCCTCCACAGCAGCCGGACCCGCTGGGTCGTAGTGATCCGGCACTATGGGGTCAAGCGGCTGCCACTCGGATTGGCCAGGGGCAAAGTGTGGCGCGGACAAAAACCACGGGGCACCGCTCTTCCAGTAGAGCCGGCCCTCAGTGCCGTAGATCTCAATCATATAGGCCGTTGAATCCACCTTGGGAAAGCGGTGCTGCAAGAGCGTGCCCGAAATCCCGCATTCAAAGGCGAGGGCCGCGGTCACGTGTTCGCCGGCGATGTAGCCCATGCCGCTCGGTGACGGCACCACATCCTCGGGAGTAATTGGACGGCCATCGGTCAAGGCCACGGCTTGCACGCTCTGCACCGGCCCCACCACGCCGAGCATGGCGTTGAGCGAGTGCGTGGCAATATTCATCAGGCCGTAGCCTCCGTAGTAGCCCTTACCGCTGCCCTGCACATAGCGCAACTCGCCAATCCGGCCCTCGGCAATCGCCGCTTTAACCGCTTGCAGTGCGCCGCCGCTGCGCCCTTGGTGATGCACGGCAACTTGCACTCCTTTCTCCGCGGCTTTGGCCAACACCGCGTCGGCCTCGGCCAAGGTTGTGCAAATCGGCTTTTCAATGTCAATGTGGACCCCGTGCTCCAGCACCTGCATAGCCAGCGGATAGTGGAACTCGGTGCCCGTGGGAATGGCGACAATGTCCGGGGCCTCGGCCTCGATCATCCGGTCGAGGTCGTCGTAGCGAGCCGCAACCCCCAACTCGTCGCCGAGGGTCGCCAACCGCTCTGGCACGAGGTCGCACAGAGCCACAACCTCGGTGCGGGGATGCTGATGGTACGCGCGGCCCGCGGCCGTGCCTCGGCCGCGGCATCCCAAAATGGCAACTCGGTATTGTTGCATGGTGCAATCTCCTTGCGACGCCAATGCTGGCGTCGGACTGATCGCATCACTTGCGATCGATTAACTCGGCCTTTCTCCAATACGCAGCAAAGTGACGGCGCAGCCACGCCAGCGGTGCAGCGCGCAGCGCATTAAAGCCCCCCCAAGACCAGCGCAAAGGCCACTCTTCCCGGCCAGTGAGCCGTTGGAAGAGCCGTTTGCGCTCCGCGCCCGCCAACTCCACCTCGGCACTGAGCCGCGCCAACTCGCGCTCGTACGTCCCCTCCATGAGCATGCGGGCGTGCCGCGCGACCTTTTCCGGCTCCAGCACGGCCACCCGCGGACACACCATACCAGCCTCGCGCCGCACAAAGGCGCGGATTTGCGCCACTGGCAAATCGCCCTGATGCGCAATAGCTTGGCGGGCAATCGAAACCGGATTCATCGCCCCGTACGTGCGGCAAATCAGCGGGCGCACCGGGTAGATGGTACAGCTATGGTCCGCGCCGAGAAAGGGGCAGCGGCGGGGCCGCTCCTCGGTAAAGTTCAGCAACTCCTGGCGACGCTGCGGGGAAAAGTGCTTCTCCACATAGGCGACGATGTGGACGTATTCGGCCCGGTAGAGTGGGAACATGGTAGCGTAGTAGTTGTCGAACTCCTCGTCCGTGAGCCAGCAGCAATCGCCCGTACCCGCGCACCGCGTCGCCGGAACTTGATCGTATAGCATCTCTAGATCGCGCATAACTCCTCCTGTTATAAGCTAGCGCACCTTCGCTATCAACGCCGCGGCCCGCTGCCGTATCAGCGACTCGCTCGCCGGCGCGATCATCTGCACGCTCGGATAGAACTTGTAGGCCAAGTCGATCTCGTAGCCGCCACGTGCGTACTCGTCGGCCGTGGGCACATAGCCAATGCAGCCATTGGCAAAGCCGCATAAGATAGCTGACCCATGCGCGGCCTCCAAGTCGAGCTGATAGCGGGCGAATATCTCCCCTTCCAGCCCCAAAAGCACCAACTCGCCTAACGCCAACGCCTGTATCTCAAAAGGCTGCACCCGAGCGCGGTCCGCGCCAGCCTGAACCCATTTGCACATAGCCACAGCCCATTCGAACTGCGCTTTGGACACCTCGCTGCCCCGTGCCAAACGCGCCCGCAGGTGCCCTTTGAGTTTCTCGACTTTAGCACGCCAGCGCGACGGCGGAGGACGCAGCGGCAAATCCAACCGCTCGTGCGCCCAGCTTATCGCTGAAGCGTCCAAGGGCACAGCCGCATCCCGCCCCTCCAGCACGGCCCGACCCAACTCCTGCCCCAACGCCTCGACATCGGCAAACGAGCCGTTGGCGATCCGTGGATTGACATCGCCACAGGCACCGTTGACAAAGAGAGCCTCATCGCCGGTCTGTTCCTCGATGTGGCGCACCGCCGCACCGGCAAAGTCGCCGCTGATCTGGAGATTGTCGTGGCCCAAAACCACCGGATGACAGGCGTGATTGAAGAGCGTAGCCCCTCGGCCATCGGCAGCGACAAAGCGCAGCACATGTGCGTAAGGCACCACCGGACCGACGGGATTTTGCCCGATCCGCGTACCCTGTGGGTGCGGCTCGCGGCGATTGATACCGATCTGTACCGGAGGACGCGCATAGTACAAACGACCCGGTCGGCTGTCGGCGGCAGCAGCTACCACCACCTCCACCACGGCGTCCGCAACTTGCTCCAAGTAGTCGCTGTCGATACGCCCCATGCCCCGGAAGGGGAAGGTCAGGGGGCCGGCGTGGGTGTGGGAGGCACAGACCATGATGGCCGCGCCTTCAATGCCAGTAGCGCGCCCTATCTTCTCCCGAATCCCCCGCACAACATCCGCGTCTAACCCCACCAAATCGACGGCGACAAGAGCGACCCGCGCTACACCTTGACCGCAGACGAGGGCCTTGGCCATGAGGCGGTCGCGGATGTGCGTGGCCCCGGATCGCCGCCCCCAGTATCCGCCCATTGCGATGCCGACCGGCGGCGTGATGTCAGCGGCCGCCGCGCCAAAGTGCAAGGTCACTGCTGCGGTATCTCTCTCCAGTTAGCGGGTAGAACGACGAGCGTTATGCCCGGGCTGTAGGCATTGTATAGAGCACGCAAATCAGCGACCCCGATTTGCAGGTCTATAGCACCTGGGCGATGCCACACCGGGCTGGCGTAGATCAGCAGTCCGTTCGTGAAATACAAGGCACTGGCAGCCGAGGCATCGGCAACCAAATTCTGCTCCCAGTCAAACGGGCTGGCCACCAAACCGCGCCAAGGGTTGCTAGGTCGATAGCGTCGCAATCGGGCCGCAAGCGAGGATTGCACTGGCGGCTGCTCTCCGAGGGAATCAGCCGCCAGCGGCACGCGCCGCAAGAGCGCCCTCCCGTGCATCAGCCGCAACTCGCCCGCGCCCCGATCCACCAGCAAGTACGGCGCATCCGCTTCTATGGCCTGCAACCAAGCCCGTAGCGCGACGTTGACATAGGCCAAGTCCCCGGCCGATGCCGCGCTCGCGCCGCACGCCAAGGCCCAGAACAACGCTAGGTGCTTCATCAGTAGATGAAGACCGGCCAGCCGATTTCGACAGCTTCGTACAGGTACTCCAAGTCCTCGCTGCCCACCCGGACGCAGCCGTGAGTAATGCTCTTGCCCAAGTTGATTTCAAAGAGCGTACCGTGAATCATAAAATCCTTGAGGAAGTACAATGCATACGCGCCCAAGACTCCGCGTTGGAACCGCCTCGGGTCCTCGGCGAAGATGGGAATCTCCTCATCGTTTTCAATAAAGTACCAAGTCGGCCGGGTCCATAGGGGGTCGGCGACTTTGCGGCGGATGGCGAAGCGGCCTTTGGGGGTGTCGAAGGTCCAGCGATGCCACCGCTTAGCCCCTTCGAGTTTGCGACCGCTGCCCGTTGCACAGGCGGCTTGGCGCAACACCTGCTCCCCGTCGCGGAGCAGGATGAGATTGTCTTGGGTATTGATGACGATGTAGGGCGTAGCTATATCGTGGCGCTCAACAGCTTGCACCAGTTGCTGATGCTCTAACCAGAGCGCAGACGCACGCGCGGCGGGCACCCCCCACAACAGCGCGAAAAAAAATAAAGCGACCGGGAGCAATTCCCGGCCGCCTGTGATTGAAGCTTGCAAGGGCACACGCTCAGAAGCGCTCGTACCAAGGACGCATCTCCTCGACCAGCGCGTGGTATCTATCCACGGCCACTATCACGCCGTCGGCGACCTCGGTAGCCTTCAGATCCGCGCTTTCGGCGAGGGACTCGGCATCGGAGAAATGCTCGCTGTCCACCGCAGCTTCGGCCGCGTCTAGATCGGCGTCGGCCGTGCTCAGTTCGACGCGCAATTCCTCAATATCGGCTTCCGTGCCCTTGCCAGACGGCGCTTCCTCTAAGCTGGTATATGCGGCAGCGACCGCGTCGCGGGCAGTGGCAATAGCAGCTTCGGCCGACTCCCGCTGGCGTTTCTTTTCGGCTTGCGCAGCCGACTCTGCCCGCGTGGCTTTGGTCTTGGCATCGGCGATTTGCGCCCGCGCCTGCTCAAAGTCCTTGAATAGGAAAAAGCGCTCATCTTCGGTTTTGGTCGTTGTTTCGGCTTCGCTGTACGCGCGCTGCGCAGCCGAGTACTCGCTGGCGGCAAAGCGCTCGGCGTCGGCGTCCCGGGCTGTGTCGAGAGCTTGCTTGGCCGCGTCGAGTTCGGCTGTGGGGGGGTCGTCACAGCCCGCCAAAACCGCGACGGCGACAAACAGCGATATTGACCGCATTTTCATGGTTCACCTTCCTGAGTTTGAACGTTCTGTGCTTCCCTATATAATCAAGACAATCTAAAGGGAAGTACAAGGTATTGTCAAGCGCAAACAGGGCGCGGCAGCGCGGTGGTGCGCCCTTCAGAATTTCGCATTTTCGTCGTCGTCCGGCGCAAAATCATCGTCTTCTTCCCCAGGCACTTCGTAAATCCACCCGCAATTTGGACACAAGGGATATTCCGCATCCTCCCGGCGAACTTGGCACTGGGGGCAGCGCTGGCCAAAGGGCGACCAGAACTTCAGCACCACGACAACCAACAGCAATATGGCCAACAAGGTGTAGAGCATCTGCGACCTCAGCGGCCCCGCTTGGCAGCCTGGAGCTTGCGCAATTGGCGGCGGCGACCCCAGCGGCTGCGCTTGATGCGCCGGCCCAACGGCGGCCGCAGTGACCCGTCGGCGACCAGTTCGTCGAGTACTTGATTGAGCTGGTCTGGACGATTGGTAATGATCCCCTGCACCCCCATCGTCGCCAAATCGCGCATGGCAATATCCTCGTCAACGGTCCAAGCCCAAACCGCAATGCCCCGCTGGCGCATCTCTTCGAGGAAGGGCGGGGTCAGCGCCGCGTACCACATCGCCAGCGCGTTGGCCCCCACTTGCAGCACTTGGCGCACGAGGCGGCGCGCGCGCACCCGCGAGGGCGTGGTCGGCAACTGACCCACCAACAGCGCCGTGGGCAAAGTCGGCGCAAGCAAATTGAGCCGCCGGACGGTTTGCGGATTGAACGCCTGCACCACGACGCGCTCGACCGCATTCGCCGCTTCAATCACCTGCAGGACGCGCTCGGCAATGCCGTCGGCCTTGATCTCTATCAGCACGAGGGCCTGGTTCCGCGCTAAGTCGAGCACGTCTTCGAGCAGG
>VXZF01000271.1:6113-6554 GCA_009845645.1 Gemmatimonadota bacterium
TCTTCAAGCAGGGGCACGCGCTCGCCGACAAAATCTGCGCTAAACCAGCGGCCCGCATCGAACTGGCGCACTTCCTCACCCAAGAGGTCGGCGACCAATCCAGTGCCATTAGTCGTCCGGTCAAGCGCTGCGTCGTGCAAAACCACGATCTGGCCATCGCGGGTGGCGTGGACGTCGATTTCGAGCATATCGACGCCGATCTGGAGCGCCTTTTCGCAAGCGGCTAATGTGTTTTCGGGTGCCAACCCCGGACCGGACGCGCCGCGGTGGGCAATGCGCAGAGGCGTGATCATCTCAAGCGCCGAATTTGTCGAGCCGACGCGCGTGGGCCAACGCGTGGGCCATCAAGCTAGTTGACGACGCGATTCCGAGACAACCGGCGCTGCAACCGCGCTCGGAAAATTCATCTGTCGCGTCGGCCAACGCCCACTGGCTGGCTAT
>VXZF01000089.1:0-4425 GCA_009845645.1 Gemmatimonadota bacterium
AGGATAGGCTGTTGACCTTCTGCATCACGATGACGGTCAGCAGCAGGGCGATGGGCTTGAGCCAAGCGGGGTGCAAAAAGGAGCGCCCCTCTAGGGCTTGTGAACCGCGCGGCGGCACCACCCAATCGGGGATGTGCTGATGCAAGCCGTCGGCTTGGGGCGATTGGATCAAGTACTGGTCCCAGATCAGCCCGCCAAAAGGTCCGCCGAACAGTTCGGCCCCCGTGCCCAACTTGCCGCCCATCATGACTAAGCCGCCGGCCACCCAGTAGAGAATGATCACCTCTTGGGTGCGCAGGCGCGCAAAGGAGCGCTTGGCGATTTCGATGAAGAGGATGAGCGTCACCCATTCGGCACCGCCGGCCATGCTCTGGCCGGTGACCAACCCCAAGTAGATGGCCCCGGGCAGCATGATAAAGCCGACGAAGAGCGCGGCCCATAGGGTCTTGAGGTTGAAGCCCGGTTCGAATTGGAGGTCCGAGGGAATCAGTTCGGGCGTTTTTTGGTCGTCTTTGGCCATGCGCTAGTTTTGGTTTAGCGGGTGCCCTTGTCCGGGGAACCAGATCATTTCGATGCAAAAGGACAGGCCAATCGCGGTGAAGTACCCGAGGATGAGGCCGATGAAAAAGGGTTGGGCGCGATGGTAGAGGCCGATACCGCCCGAGCGCATGATGGCCCATTTGGCCAGCCAGGAGACGAAGATCGAAAAGACGATAATGGTCATTGGATAAGAGCAGATGCCGACCGGCATGCCGATCGGGTGCAGGGGCCACCACGAGAAGCGGTAGCGCATAAAGGTCAAAAGTCCCATCGCGCCCGCGCCGCTGACGAGGTGGCCCAATCGCGTCCAATCCGGGGCCTTGAGGTCGATTTTGCGCAGGCTTTCCACGTAGGGCACTTGCGACCCCGTGCCGAAGATCCACCCTCCGTAATTGTACGCACCAAAGGAGTAGCCCATGTAGAGCGCAAAGGCCATGGAGACGACGAGGGCGACTAGCGCCGAGAGGAGGATGAAAAAGCTCAGCCAACGGCGGTTGCCGCGAATGTAGCCGGATACCTTGGCGCTGTTGGCTGCGGCGACCATGAAGAAGCCCTTGAGCTCGTGGTGCCAGCCGTAGGATAGCCCCATGGCGATGTTGCTCTGTGCGGTAGCGTGCGGCCCGAGCGCGTAGCCGACGAAGGTTTGGCCGACTAGCGGGGCGCGGCTGAAGAGCAAGCCGCCCTCCATGATAATGCGCGTAATGCCGACGTAGAGGACTAAGGTGGCCAAGATGAAGAGCGCGACCGTGGGCGGGTTCATGCCGGCCCGCCACATCCAGAAGGCGATGTAGAGCAGGGCCAGCCCGCCGCCAAAGACGATCATCCGGTAGGACATTAGCTCGTCGGTGTCGTCGATGTCCGCATCGTTGCGCACGGCTTTGCGCCAGATCGCGCCGAGATGTCCACGCGCCATCCACAGCATTCCGCCGACGAGGGCGATCAGGGCACCGAAAGACTGCCAGCCGATGCCGGGGTGGCCGAGGGTGTACACGTCGCGGCCGGCAATGGTGTAGCCAAAGCGGTTGAACAGGCCCTCTTGCACCATGGTCAGCACCGTGAAAAACCACATGCTGAACGACACGTCGAGATTGACGAAGTACGTAAAGCCGACGATGGCCCAGTTGACGTTGGTGTTGATGGCGGGAAATTCGCGGCCAATGCGGATGGGGTCGGACAGGTCGCGCGGGATGGGGGGAAAGGCCGGAGTAAAGTACGTGACCACGTTCCACATAACCATGCAGAAGGGCAGGGCAAAGCCGAACCAGAACGCCTTTTGGCGCACGAAGCTAGGCCAGTTAGACCCTTGCGGCGGAGCGATGAGCTGTTGGGGCAGTTCCATCAGGGCGAAGGGCAGGCGCTCGTACTCGACCCACTGCTTGCGCAGCGCCGCGACCATGCACTGGCACAAAAAGAAGATGGCCATCACCAAACTGGTCCACCAAAAGAGCGGCACGATCCAAGCACCCCAAGGAATAGATTCGCCCGCGGGCAGGCCGTTGTAGAACCACTTGAGGGCAATCGCGTCGTTGGGTACTAACCATTCTTCGATGTACTGCACTACCTTGCTCTGCCACTGATTCTCGGGCGAGGCAAAGTACTGGGGGGCGGCGACGACCGCGATCATGTACGTGGAGGTGCCCCAGGTGGGAATCGAAGCCCCCACCAAGGACATGATGAAGATCAAGCCGAGTTCGCTGGTGCTTAGGCCGCGCACTTTTAACAGCGACTTGGCCGTGGCGTTGAGAAAGACTAAGCCGGTAAAGAGAAAGACCACGCTCAAGGGCAGGTAGCTGATCGCCCACTGCGAGGACTTGAGGATGAACATGCTGTACGGGGCCCCGATGTTGATCAGGACCACGAGACCCAAGCCGATGAGGAAAGCGCGTGCGGTCATGGCTGCCCGGGGCTTCAAACCTCCATGGTGGCCACGTCGTATCGCCGAATGTGGCCGTCCCGGGTCACGAGAGTCAGCCCTTCGGTTCGAGCTTGGGCAATCAGGAACCGATCAAATGGATCCCGGTGGTGCATCGGGAGGCTGCTGGCCTGCTCAGCGTGATGGAACGTCAGCGGAAGGTGAGTGAAGCCTCTTTCCTCAACCAACACCGACAGATTGTCTGGAGCGACTAAGCGACCCTTTGCCCGCTTGACCGCGATTTCCCACCCGGTGATGGCGCTGACGAAGACGTCATTGTGCGGATCGGCGATTGTGGCACGGGTATCTTCAGCCAGTTGCTCAACATCGGATAAGCACCACAAGAGGGTGTGGGTATCCAATAGTAGCCGCGACATTGCTAGCGCTTATCTGGAAAAATTTTCGCGTTCTCAATTAGGTCCATGAGTTCTTCATCAGGATCGTCAAAGTCTGGAGACATCCAGATCTTTCCCTCTAGCCCACCAAGCTGACGTTCCTCTAGGCGATCCCGATACGGTTCCAGCCGCAAATACGGCTCGCCGGCCTTGGCGATCACAACTTCTTCCCCCTCCCAAGCCAATTTGCCTAGGCGCGAAAGTTGCGATTTGGCCTCGTGCATGTTCACCTTCAGCATCATAGTTCCTCCGATAGCTAAGTTAAGCTAAGTCTATTTTTGTGGCGGGGCCGTGTCAAGGGTGGACGGCAAGCGGCCTAGTGAGCGGACTTTGGCACTACACCGCCAGCGGCTCAGCCCCGGCAAACGCCTTTTCCACCTCGTCCTGATACCCTTGGCGAATCCCCGGCGCTAGGGTGCGCCAGACGAGGAATCGCTTGCGCAATACGTTGAGAAACTTGCGATTCATGCGCTGCCAAGAGGCCACGTCGCCGCTGAGGCGCTCGATGTGGGTCTCGATTTTGTAGATGTGGTGCTCGCCGGTGGGGGTCGCCAGCAGGCGCACCTGCTGGCTGATCCCGAGGTCGTAGGGTGCCAGCCAAGTGCGCATGGCAATGGCGTAGGACGGCTCCGGCCCATCGGTAGTGACGGATAGCTCGACGTCGCGGGCGATGAAATCGCCGATCGAGCCTTCGCCATACGCGGCAAAGACCGACTTGAGATACACGTACATGCTCGGCACTTCGGCCCCGCCGACCGTGAAGGGGAAGTCAAAGCGCCAGTGGTCGCCAGCGGGCGGGGGAAATTGCCATTGCCGCGTCACGTCTGGGACGGCCATGTTGGCCGCCATGCGCGCTGGATACAAGGTCGATAAATAGACCGTGCCGATGACCACGACCGTAGCCCACACCGCGGAGAGCGACGAGTAGTTGAGCGTCAGGCCAGCGAGCAGCCCGTATTGCAGCATGAACAGATGGGCGATTTGGCCTAGGGCGTAGCCGACTACCGCGCCAAAAGTGGCAAAGACCGTGGATTCGGCCAAAAACAGCAGGCCGATGTGGCTGGGGGCCAAGCCGACGACGCTGTAGATGCCGATTTCGCGCACGCGCTCGTACACGGCTCCCATCATGGTATTGAGCACAATCAAGGCGGCGATGATTACCGGCACCAAAAGCTGGCCGGCCCCGCTTATTTCGGTGGAGCCGATCGAACTGTAGGCCACGACGCGGTCGCCTTGGCCGACGAACAGGGTCAGCGCCACCCGCGACATAAAGGACTCCACGCGCTGGACGAATTCCGGGTCGTCTGCGTCCGCGGCAATGGCGATGGAACGCAGGCGGCCATCCATGGCGCGGACGCGCTCATAGGGCAAGAAGAGGGTGTTGATTACTTCGAGGTGGTTGAAGGTCTCGACCGCAGTGGCGGCCAAGGCGCGCGGATCTTCGGTACTCTCGCGAGTGATGAGGCCGGCGTCTTTGACCGTATCCACGGGCGTTAGGCGCTCACCATCGAGATCGACGACTTCTTTCAGGGCCGCGCTGTCGAACAGGCCGATGACTTGGTACTCCTCGCCGTAGAG
>VXZF01000089.1:4525-6539 GCA_009845645.1 Gemmatimonadota bacterium
AAGGCGCGGTCGCCGAATGCGCTCTGCACGTAGTCCAAGATGGAATCCTGCATGCCGCGCCAGGCGCGGTCGCGGATGAGGCCGCCCTCGTACAGAGGTGGGGTGTCGCGCGGCAGGCGATAGAAGTCGAGGCTGGACTTGACCGAGGTAAAGGAATTGACGGTAAAGGTCAAAAAGGTCAGGGTCGCGGCCGTCAGCGCGGTGCGCAGGCGGCGCTTGCTCAAGTTGGAGATGCCCAATAGCACGGCGGCAAAACCTGCGGCGATCCGCCCTACGTCGGTCTCGTGTACACCTGCGGCTGCGCCCTTGCGCCGTTGCAAAAGCGCCTTGAAGCGGGTGACGACGATGAAGATGACAAGGACGCCCAAGGCGAGGATGACAAACGCGAGGAAGATGATGTACGGCGAGCTGCTCAGCTTAAAGGCCGGATGGACGAAGCGCAGGATCAAAAACACGAGGACGAAGATGCCGACAAAGCCGGCGATTTGCCGCCGCACGTCCGGGAAGCCGAAGAAGAAGCGCTCGCAGAAGAAGGCAAAGGGCAACAGGAGCGCGAAGTAGAAAATCACCGCGCGCACCGCGTCGTTGGCAGTGGCCTTGATTTCCGGGTAGATGCGGGCCTCCAGCCCGAGGGCGCGGCGCACGGCGCGCTGGTAGCCGGTGTAATCGAATGCCGCGAGTTTTTCGCGGGCCTCGAGCAGGGCCTCCCGCGCTTGCTCGTGCATGGCCTGTAGCTGTTCGAGGACGATGCCGTGGCGCACCATTTGTTTGATCCGCGCCTCGTCGATGATCCAGATGTCGCGGGCCGCCTGCAACGCCGGGTAGGGAATGAGGCCTTGTTCGACTGGGAAGCCATCGCCCTGTGCCCGCTCAATGGTCGCCAGATCGACGCGGGCTGGATCGAGGTCGGCGAACAGGGTGGAGTCCGCGTTGGTGAGCATGTAGCGCACGCCCGCGAGTGCGCTCTCGCCGCCAAAGGCTCCCTCGCCGGCGAGGATCTTGACGCGGGTGCCTGGCTCGGCGAACACCACGCCAGCTTGCACCACCCGGTCCTGCACTGCGCTCTGGTTTTCGATGTAGTTGAGAGAAAAAGAGCGCGGTGGCGCGTCGTTGGTGCCGAGGACGTTGACGCGGTCCATGGCCGATAGGTAGCGCGGATCGACCACTTCCAAGAAGCTCAGGGCGCGGCAGCGAAAGAGGACCTGCAACATGCGGTTTTCCCACCAGCCATACGGCTGGGTGCCCGGATAGGTTTTGTCGCCCTCCTCGCCGAGATCGGGCGCGGAGACGATGCGCCCGTATTCGTCGAGTTCAAAGGCTTGAATCCGGTTGGCAAAGCGGTTGCGCACGATGTCGAACTTGAAGTAGCCGCTCTCGTCTCCGTGCGTGGCCATAAGGGTGCGCACGCCGGCCACGGAGTTGGGGCCGGGCTGGAGATAGGTGACGAGGGCGTTGGGCACCGGAGCCTTGGGCACGGCGAAATTCACGTCGCGGTCGAACCAGTAGATGTTGCCCTCTAGGCTGTGTCCCCAATCGCGCAGGGTCAGTTTGGTGTCGTTGAAAAAGTCTGGATCAGAGGCGGCCTTGAGCATTAGCCCAGCTATGGTGCGGGTCTGTTCGGCGAGGTTGTCGAGCGCGACGAATTCGAGTCGGTCGAGGGGCGTATCGACGCGCTGGCGCAGTTGGTTGGGCGTGACGAAAGAAAGTGCCTCCTTGCCCACGAAGGCCGCGGCCTCGCTGTCGAGGGCCAGCCGCACGGGCATGAAGTTTTTCCACACTCGTTTCTGCGGGGCAATGGCGTCTTGGTAGCGAGTTGAGTCGGCGAAAATTTCGCGGTTATAGCGGGCAAAGCGCGAGGCGTAGTGCGCCATCAGGTTCTTCTGATAGTCGTCGTTGCGCCAAGCTGAGTTGTAGAACGTGCCCATGGTAAAGCTGCCGACCCGGGGGCTGTGGCTGGCCAAGTCGAGGCCGACGAAGAGGCGGAAGTCGATGCGCTCGGCCGGCGGGATCTGGT